>JAAYCL010000042.1 GCA_012729785.1 Chlamydiota bacterium
CATAACCAGCATGCCCTTCCAGGTCACTTTGCCCCCCTTCCCCGTCACGGAAAGCGGGCAGTTTACCAACTCCCGAATAGGACATTTTAACTTTGCACGAATAGGACATTATCGTATTGCGATTACACCCTTTTAGCGCGGAGAGGGCGGCTAAGGCTCCACGCGCGTCACCGTGCCGCGGTTGAAGTAGACGATCGTCCTGGCGCCGTCGCGGGTGTAGATCCAGCGGTCGGTGTAGACGCCGACGCCGTGGACCGGGTGCGTCAAATCGGGCCAGCCCCAGGCGTCCCGGACCTCCCGCGGCGTCATCCCCGGGAGCACCTCCTTCCGGCGGATCGCCGCGCGCACCGCGCGCTCGCGCGAGAGCCGCTCGGCGACCGGGTCGGGGGAGGGCGGGGCCGCGGGGCCGCTGAACGGGGGCTGGGCGGGGAAGACGAACGGCCCCGTCTCGGGGCCGGTCTCCTCCTCCGGCTGCTCGTTTGAAACGGGGGTCGGGGAGGGGGCGGGCCCGGGAGGGGGCGGGTTGCTCTCCGCCTGCGCGCTCTCGTCCTTGTAGCGGGCGTCGCGCGTCTGCCACTCCTCCGCCAGCCGCCGGTCCTCCTCGGGCGAGTCCTTCCGCACGGAGACGATGGAGGAGCGCGACAAGAACAGCTCCGCCCCCCCCACGCGGAGGACGAGATGCGTGTCGGTCTCCCCGGCGATGACGCCCGTGTAGCGCGAACCGTTCGCGCAGGTCACGGTGTCCGCCGCGGCGGGGGAAACGATACACGCCGCCAGGAGCGGGGCGAAAGACAATCCGCGGCGGTTCACCGGGAGACGCTCCTTTCGTTCAGCGGTTGATCTGCGTCAGTACGCCGTTCTCGAAATAGAGGTCCACCAGGCCCTCCCCCTCGCGGCGGTAGGTCCACCGGTCGGTCGAGGTGTGCGGCCCCCGCACCGGATGCGTGAGGTCGGGGCTCCCCCACGCCGCCCGCGCCTCCCGCTCCGTCATCCCGACGAGGACCCGGCGTTCACGGATGGCCGCCCCGACTTCCTGTTTCCATCGGAGTTCGCGCCGCCGGTCCGGGGGGTCGGGCCGGGGCGGGTGGCTCTCCGCGGCGTCCGCCGGTTCCGGGAGCCCCGCGTAAGGCGTTGCGGCGGGCGGCGGATCGGGCGGAGGCGCCGTGGGCGGCCCCGGGGTCGCGGCCTTGTCCGCCCTTCGCGCCCGCTCCCAGGTTCCCAGGAGCGCGGCGTTCTCGGCGCCGTCCTCGCGCGTTGTCGAGGCGATCAGCGAGCGCGGGATCTCCACGCGGCGGCCGTGAAGGACGACGGTGACGGCGGCGGCCGTCTCCTCCTCTATGACGCAGCGGAGGGTCCGTCCGTCCCTGTAGGTGAGCGTGTCGGCGCCCGCCGGGGCGCCGGCCGCGAGTGCGGCGCAGGCGAGCGCCGCGAAGCGCGTCTTCATGCGGCGCGATTGTGCCACAGGGACGGCGGCCCCTCAAGCCGAAAAGGGGAGAAAAGAGGCCCTTCCGCAGTGCAGTTCCAGGTGTCCCATAGGTCCTATAGGACCTATGGGTCCTATGGGACGCGGCAGGCCCCGCCGCCGGCGCCCGCCTGTCCCGCGCCCCGCGGGAAGCGCCCCATTTTTCGTGTCCCCATTTTCGTTGCGCGGGTGTGCCGATTGTGGCACGATGGCCGAAGTGCCGGCACTTCCGGACGGGCGCGGAGGGGGGCGAAGCGATGAACCTCGAGGACGAGATACTCGGCGTGGAGGAGGAGGCCGCGAAGATCGTCGCCGCGGCCCAGGCGGAGGCGAAGGAGATACTCGGCGGCGCCGAGGAGGGGCGGAAGCGGATCCGCGAGGAGGCGGCGCGGCGCGTCCGCGAGGAAAAGGAGCGGCTGGCGCGCGCCCACGAGGCCTCGCTCGCGGAGTCCGTCGCGCAGGTCGCCCGCGAGCGCGATCGGAACGTGGCGGCGGTCGAGGCGGTGCGCGCCGCCCGCGCCGGGGGCTGCGTCCGCGGGATCGTCGAGATGCTTCTGAAGGGGTAAGGCGTGGCCATCGAGCGGATGAAGCGGATCACCCTCCTATTCCCCGCGCGGGACGGCGAGGCGGTCGAGGAGTGGCTCTTCGACCGGGGGGTGCTCCACCTCGAGCGCTGCGACGGGGAGTTCGCCCGGCTCTCCGGGGCGGGCGGGCCGCTCTGCATCGACTGCCAGGAGGCGGCCGAGCGCCTGGCCTGGATCAGGGACCTCCTCGCCGAGGCGGAGGCCGTCGCTCCCGCCAAGAAGAGCTTCCTCGACGCGATGCTGCCGGTCAAGGCGGTGGTGTCGGCGGGTGAGATGGAGTCGGCGCTCCGGGGCGTCGATCTCAAGGGCCTCCACGGGCGCGTGAAAGAGAAGACCGCGGAGCGGAAGGGCCTCCTCGCGAGGATGCACCACCTCGAGCACGAGCGCGGCCTCCTAGGCGAGTTCTCCTTCGTCGCCGCGCCGCTATCGCGACTCAAGGGGCTCCGGCGGACGTTCTGCATCGTCTTCGACGGCGACGCCGCGCGGGTCGAGAACCTCGCCCGCGACGCCGAGGCCTCGGCCCTGCTCGCCTGGCAGATCAGGAGGCGCGAGGGCGAGCGCATCGTCCTGGCGGGGGCCGGGCTCGCCGCGGACGCGGCGCGGTGCGCCGGCATCCTCCGGGCCCACGGCTTCCACGTGCGCGACTACCCGGAGTTCGACGGGGTCGCCGCGGAGCGCCTCGCCGGAATCGAGGCGGAGAAGGCGGCGGTCCGGGAGGGGCTCGCCGGCTGCGACCGGGCGATCCGGGAGCTGCTCGCCCCCGATACGGTTCGCATGCTCCGGTGCCTCAAGGGGCACTGGGAGAGCGAGAAGCGCCGCGGCGAGCGCGCCTCCGCGATGGTCTGCTCCAGGAAGGTCGGGGTGGCCCGCGGCTACGTCCGCGAGGCTGACGCGAGGGGCCTCGCCTCCTCCGTCGAGGAGGCGTTCCCCGGGGCCGGCGTCGCCCTCGCCGACCCCGAGCCGTCGGAGAGCGTGCCGGTCTCCATCCGGCTCGGGCGGTGGGCCCGCCCGGGGCAGCTCCTGATCAGTATGTTCGGCCTCCCCAACTACTTCACCTTCGACCCGACGCCGTTCCTCCTGGCCGTCTTCCTCGCGTTCTTCGGCATCTGCTTCGCGGACGTGGTCTACGGCCTCCTCCTCTCGTGGTGCTCCTGGCGGCTGATGCGGCGCTACGCCGCCCAGGAGAACATACGCGAGTTCTTCCGCCTCTTCCTGTACTGCGGCGCGAGCTGCATCCTCTTCGGGGTCGTGACGGGGAGCTGGGCGGCCGACATCTACTCCGCCGACTACCTCGGGAAGGACAACGCCTTCCTCCGGTTCGTCCAGGCGACCACGCTCATCGATATGCTCGCCAAGCCGGTCGTCGCCCTCGTGCTCTCCCTCGGCATCGGGGTGGCGACGCAGTTCTACGGCATCCTCTTGCGCGCGATGAAGGACTGGCGGCAGGGGAACGTCGCGGGGGCGCTCTTCGACGGGGTGCTCTGGCTCGTCTACCTCGGGGGACTGCTCGTCTTCGCCGTCTCGGCCATCGGCGGCGCGGGCGGCTCCCTGCTGACGCGCGTCAGCGGGGGCCTCGTCGTCCTCTCCGCCGCCGGGCTCGTCCTGACCCAGGGGCGCGACCAGGAGGGGTGGCCGGCGAGGATCGTCACCGGCCTCGTCAGCCTCTACGGCATCCTGGGGTCGTACGGCACGACCTCGTTCGTGGGCGACGTGCTCAGCTACTCGCGCCTGCTCGCGCTCGGGCTGAACACCTACATCGTGGGGATGTCGTTCAACATCATCGCCACCATCGTCCCCGAGATCGTGACGAGCGTCTTCCCCGCCCTCGGGGGGGCCATGTCGGCGTGGTGGTGCGGGGGCGTGCTGGTGGTGCTCGTGATGATCGCGGGGCACCTGTTCAACTTCGTGATGAGCATCCTGAGCGCCTTTGTGCACTCGGCGCGCCTGATCCTCCTCGAGTTCTTCGGGCGTTTCTACCAGGGGGACGGGCGGTGGTTCGAGCCGCACGGCTTCTCGAGCGAAAGCGTGCAGCTCGGCGGATGAGGGGACTCGGGCCGTCGCGCGGCGGGGTCCGCGACGGGCGGTCCGTCAAAGAGGAGGGGGGTATGGTCGCACTGTTGAGTCACTATCTTCTCCAGACGGGGTTCGCGTGGGCCGTGGCCGGGGCCATGGCGTCGGTGATGCTCTCGGGCCTGGGCAGCGCGAAGGGGATACGCGTCGCGGGGGCGCAGGCGGGCGGCGTGCTCTCAGAGCAGCCGGAGCTCTTCGGCAAGCTGCTGGTCCTCATCGCCCTGCCCGGCACGCAGGGCTTCTACGGCTTCATCTGCGCCATTATGATCGCGCTGCGGTGCGGTCTGATCGGCGGGAAGGTCGAGACGACGCCGCTCGTCGGCATCGCCATCTTCTTCATCGGCCTCGCCACCGGCGTCGTGGAGTGGAAGAGCGCCATCTTCCAGGGCGAGACGTCCGCCGCGGCGATCAACCTCACCGCCAAGAAGCCGGACGAGAGCGGGCGGGCCATCCTCCTGCCGGCGCTCGTCGAGACGTACGCGGTCATCGCGCTCCTCGCGGCCATCCTGATGATCATCTGGGTCACCGCGCCCGGCGCCGTCACCGTGGGCGCCGCCGCCCAATGAACCGCGCGATGGAGCGGATACGGGGGGCGGTGCGGGCGGAGGCCGAGGCGGAGGCCGCCCACGTCGTCGCCGAGGCGCGGGAGGGGCTCCGGGGCCTCCTCGAGGAGGCCCGGGTCCAGGAGGAGCGCAAGGCCCTCGCGGAGATCGAGGCGGAGCGCCTCCGCCTCTCGCAGGAGGCGTTCCGCGAGGTCTCCCGCTCCCGGCGCGACGCGCGCCTCGCCCTCCTCGCCGCCCGCAACCGCGTGATCGACGGCATCTTCTCCGCCGCGCGCGAGGAGGCGCTGCGCATCCCGCCCGGCCGCTACCGCGGCATCCTCGCGGCCTGGCTGGCGACGGTCGACGCGCCCCGGGGCGGCGAGGTGGTCCCGGCGGAGCGCGACGCGGCCCTCGTGGGGGAGCTGGTGCGGGAGGCCAACGCCTCCCGCCCCGCCGAGGCGGCGTTTACGATGTCCGGGGCCCGGGCGCCCTTCGAGAGCGGCTTCGTCGTCAGGACCGCGCAGTACGTGGTCGAGCGTTCGCTCGACGGGTGGCTCGAGGAGCGGAAGAGGGAGATGGCGCCGCGCCTCGAGCGCGAGCTCTTCGGGGGGGGGGATGGCGGCGCGGACTGAATCGGCCGCGGAGTGGGGGTATGTGTCGGGCCGGTGCGCCGCGCTCGAGCGGGACCTCCTCGACGGGGCGTTCTTCCGGGAGCTCTTGGACGCCCCGGACGCCGCGGCGGCGGCCGCCCTCCTCGGCAAGACCACCTACGGGGAGCTCTTCCCGCATCCGGCGTCGCTCGAGGCGTACGACCGCGTCCTCGACGGGCACCTGCGGGAATGCCTCGACTCGCTCGGGGAGGGGTGCCCCCCGGACGGGCCCGTGGATATCGTCCGGCGCGAGGCGGAGCTCCGCGACGTCCACGGGCTGCTCGCGGAATCGGATGTGGCGCGCGGATCCGCGGAGGAGGTCGAGCGCTGGGCGTCCCGCCTGGGAGGCGGGCACCCGTGGCTGGCCGGTTTCTCGGTGCCCGCGGAGCGGCGGGGGCTGTTCGCCTCCCAGCCCGTCAGGGCGTTCTCGCTCTGGACGGACTCCGCGTTCCTGGGGGAGCTGCGCCGCATCGCGGCGGCGCGCCCGGGGCTCGCCCCGTTTCTCGACGCGCGCATCTCCCTCGCGGTCCTCGGGGTCTGCTGGCGCGCCTTCCGGGAGGGGCTCGGGATGGAGTGGCTCGACGGCTTCTTCTTCCGGGACGCGCTCGCCGCGCCGCCGCGCCGGGCGCTCGCCGGCGCGGGCAAGGACCCGGCGGCGCTCGCGAAACTCATCGCGCCGCCAGGCTTCGAGCCGACGGCCGAGAAGTTCGACGAGACGTTCGGGCGGCAGGCCGACGACTTCCTCACCGCCGTCGCGCGGGGCGCGGCGTACGAGGTCAGCGGCCCGGGGCGTGTCCTCTTCTACGTCAGGATGCTCTGGGTCGAGCACCTGAACCTGCGGCTCTGCATCGCGGCGGTGCTGACCCCGCTGGACCGCGCCGACGTCAGGACGAGGTTGCGCAATGGCTGAGGGGCGGATGCTGGTCATCGGGAACGCGCAGGTCATTCTGCCGTTCCGCGCGGCGGGGGCCGTGCTCAGGCCCGCGGAGGACGCCGACGGGGTCCGGCGGGCGCTCGCGGGGCTCGCCGAGGAGCCCCCCGGCTCACTCGTCCTGCTGACGGAGGAGGCGGCCGCGCTGGCCCCGGACGCCGTCGGGGAGTTCGAGGAGGAGGGGAGGCACGCCCTCCTGGTCATCCCGACGCGCCGGCGGGAGAAGAGCGCGGGGCTCGAGAGGATGCGGCACGCCATCGTCCGGTCGGTGGGCGTGGACCTGATCGCGCGCGCGTCCTCCGAGTCGGTCGGCGAGCAGGTCGCCCGCATCGAGGAGGAGTAGGGGGCGTTGGCCGCGGAGGGCGCGACGAAGCGAAGCGGGATGCGGAGCAACGCGGATCACGCAGTATGAACGCGGATCGAGCCGTCTGAACCGTTCGGCCTACGCACTGTTCGCCGGCGCCAAGGAGAACGAGGGATGAGCGAGAGGAAGACCCAGGGGACGATCGTGAAGGTGAGCGGGCCGCTCGTCGTGGCCGAGGGGCTCGAGGGCGCCCGGATGTACGAGATGGTGCGCGTCGGTACGATGGGCCTCTTCGGCGAGGTCATCGAGATCCGCGGCGGGCGATACTCCATCCAGGTCTACGAGGAGACGGGCGGCATCGGCCCCGGGGAGCCGGTCGTGTCGACCGGGGCGCCCCTCACGGTGGACCTCGGCCCGGGGCTCCTGACCTCCATCTTCGACGGGGTGCAGCGGCCGCTGGACCGGCTGCGCGCGAAGTACGGCGACTTCGTGGTGCGCGGCGCCGAGGCCCCCGCCATCGACCGGACGAAGAAGTGGCGCTTCGTCCCGCGGGCGAAGAAGGGCGACCGGGTGCGCGGGGGGGACATCCTCGGCGTCATCCAGGAGACCGCCGTCATCGAGCACCGCGTGATGGTCCCGCCGGGGATGGAGGGGACGGTCGAGTCCGTCGCGGAGCGGGAGCTCACGCTCGACGACGCGGTCGCCACGCTCCGGACGGCGGACGGGACGCGGGACGTGCCGCTCCTCCAGAGGTGGCCGGTGCGGACGCCGCGCCCCGTGAAGAGGCGCATCCCGCCCGAGAAGCCGCTCGTGACCGGTCAGCGCGTGCTCGACACGTTCTTCCCCATCTCGAAGGGCGGCACCGCCTGCGTGCCGGGCCCGTTCGGCAGCGGCAAGACCGTGGTCCAGCACCAGCTGGCGAAATGGGCCGACGCGGACCTGATCGTCTACGTCGGCTGCGGCGAGCGGGGCAACGAGATGACCGAGGTGCTGATCGAGTTCCCGCAGCTCCCCGACCCGCGCACGGGGCGCCCGCTCATCGAGCGCACCGTCCTCGTCGCCAACACCTCCAATATGCCGGTCGCCGCCCGCGAGGCCTCCGTCTTCACCGGCATTACCATCGCCGAGTATTACCGCGATATGGGGTACAGCGTCGCCCTGATGGCCGACTCGACGTCGCGCTGGGCCGAGGCGATGCGCGAGATGTCGGGGCGGCTCGAGGAGATGCCGGGCGAGGAGGGATACCCCGCCTACCTCGCCTCCCGCATCGCGAGCTTCTACGAGCGCGCCGGGCGGGTGGTCTGCGAGGGGAGCGCGGACCGGGAGGGGAGCCTGTCGGTCATCGGGGCCGTCAGCCCCCCCGGCGGCGACCTCTCCGAGCCGGTCGTCCAGGCGACGCTCCGGGTGGTCAAGGTCTTCTGGCGCCTCGACGACAAGCTCGCGGGCCAGCGCCACTTCCCCGCCATCAACTGGCTCCAGAGCTACTCCCTCTACCAGGAGCTCGTGGATGGGGCGGCCAGCCGGGACGTGAACCAGTACTGGGCGAACAACCGCCAGGGGGCGATGGCCATCCTCAAGCGGGAGTCGGAGCTCGACGAGCTCGTCCGGCTCGTCGGGATGGACGCCCTCTCCGCGCAGGACCGCCTCCTGATGGAGGCCGCCAAGATGATCCGCGAGGACTTCCTTCACCAGAACGCGCACGACCCGGTGGACACCTACACCTCGCTCCCCAAGCAGTTCAAGCTGCTGCAGATCATCATCGCCTTCTACCACTGGGCGTACGCGGCGATCGCCGTGGGCGCCGAGCTCGACGATGTCATCGCCCTGCCCGTGCGCGCCGAGATCTCCCGCGCGAAGGGGGTGCCGGAGGAGGAGCTCGGGAGGCTCGACGAGCTCCGGGAGCGGGTTCGCGCTGCGATCGAGGCCCTCAAATTACGCGGAGAACGGCTATGAGGAAGGAATACCTGACCGTAGAGAACATCGTCGGACCGCTGATGCTGGTGCAGGACGTGGGCGGCGTCGCCTTCGGTGAGATCGCCGAGATCCTGATGCCCGGGGGCGCCGTGCGGCACGGGCAGGTCCTCGAGGTCCACGAGGACAAGGCGCTCGTGCAGGTCTTCGAGGGGACGAGCGGCCTCACCCCCGGCTCGGTGCGCGTCAAGTTCCTCGGCAAGGGGCTCCAGATCGGGCTCTCGCGCGACATCGTCGGGAGGGTGTTCGACGGCTTCGGCCGCACGATCGACGGCGGCCCCGCCCTCATCCCGGAGAAGTACCTCGACGTCAACGGCATCCCGATCAACCCCGAGGCCCGGGACTACCCGATGGAGTTCATCCAGACCGGCATCTCCACGATCGACGTCCTCAACACGCTCGTCCGCGGGCAGAAGCTCCCCATCTTCTCGGCGTCGGGCCTGCCGCACTCCCGGCTCGCCGCGCAGATCGCCCGGCAGGCGAAGGTCCTGAAGACCGGCGAGCAGTTCGCGGTCGTCTTCGCCGCGATGGGGATCACCTTCGAGGAGGCCGACTTCTTTATGCGGGAGTTCGAGAGGACCGGGGCCCTCGAGCGCGCGGTCCTCTTCATCAACCTCGCCAACGATCCGCCGATCGAGCGGATCGCGGTGCCCCGGATGGCGCTCACCGCCGCGGAGTACCTCGCCTACGAGGTGGGGATGCACATCCTCGTGGTGATGACCGATATGACGAACTACTGCGAGGCGCTGCGCGAGGTCTCGGCCGCGCGGAAGGAGGTCCCCTCCCGCCGCGGCTACCCCGGCTACCTCTACACGGACCTGTCCACGATCTACGAGCGCGCCGGCCGGATCAAGGGCAAGGGCGGCTCGATCACGCAGATGCCCATACTCACGATGCCCGAGGACGACAAGACGCACCCGATCCCCGACCTCACCGGCTACATCACGGAGGGGCAGATCATCCTCTCCCGCTCCCTGCACAACGAGGGGATCTATCCGCCCGTGGACGTCCTCCCCTCGCTCTCGCGACTGAAGGACCGCGGCATCGGCGAGGGGAAGACGCGCGAGGACCACTCGGGGGTGATGAACCAGCTCTACGCCGCCTACGCGCGCGGGCGGTCGGCGAAGGAGATCGCGGTGGTGCTCGGCGAGTCGGCGCTCACGCCGATCGACGTCCTCTACGTGAAGTTCGCCGAGCGCTTCGAGAAGGAGTTCATCGCGCAGGGGGAGGCGGAGAACCGGGAGATCGCCGCGGCCCTCGACATCGGATGGCGGCTCCTCGGCATATTGCCAGAGGAGGAGCTCAAGCGGATCAAGGTGGAGCAGATCAGGAAGTACTACAAGAAGCTATAAGCTGCAAGCTCACAGTACTTACGCAAGCTGAACTTATAGCGTACGGCTTGCAACCGGACATTATGCAGATCGCCGTCAACCCGAACCGGATGGAGCTGCTCAAGCTCCGCGCGCGCCTCGACCTGTCGGTGCGCGGACACAAGCTCCTCAAGGAGAAACTCGAGGGGCTGGTGAAGGAGTTCATCCCGCGCGTCGCGGAGTACCGGCGGAAGCGCCGCCTCGTCGACGGGGCGCTGCCGCGGACGCTCGGCCTCTTCGCCCTCGCCGCCGCGAGCTCCTCGCGGGAGACGGTGTCGCGCGCGCTCGAGGAGTGCCGGGGCGAGGCCGTGATCACGGCGGACACGGTGCGGGTGATGGGCATCGGAGCCCCGTCGTTCTCGATGGGGGAGTTCCGGGTCGAGATGGCGTACAGCCTCGTCGCCACGCCGCCCGAGCTCGATCTCGCCGCCAGCCGGCTCGGCTCGTTGCTCCCGATGATCGTCGAGCTCGCCTCGCTCGAGGAGCTTCTGCGGCGCCTCGTCCGCGAGATCGAGAAGACGCGCCGCCGCGTCAACGCGCTCGAGTACGTTATGATACCGGGGATCGCCTCGGCCAGGAAAACCATCGAGGCGAAGCTCGAGGAGGCGGACCGCAGCTCACGTGTCCGCCTGATGAAGGTCAAGGAGATCCTCGAAGCCCGCGGGATGTAGTGTCGTGTCGCAGAAGTCTCGCTGCATTTTTGTCATCCCGGTAGACGTTGTATGTAACTGCTTCGGGTGAAAAGAAATACGCCTTTAATCGCCCCGGGGGCGATTAAAGGCGTATTTCTTTGCGGAGCAATCAGTTGGATACAACGTCTCCCCTGAAGATTATCTTGCATGGGAAAAGATAAGATGCTATCTTTTCCTATCGTTTAGGATAAGAAAAGATCTTGCATATCATGACAACAAGAACCCCTTCAGGACGTTACGTAGCCATCTCGACGGCGGGAGAAGTCTGCAGGGCGTTCATCCCCGATCCTCTTCCACCCGCCGCCATGCCCTCGGTTGCCGCGATCCAGGATCTCTACGAGAAAGCCAACAGAGCCCTCGGCAAACTCGACGGTTTGGCGTCGGCGCTGCCGGAGGTATCACTGGTGCTCTACATGTACATCCGCAAGGAAGCGGTCCTCTCCTCGCAGATCGAGGGGACGCAATCCTCGCTTGCCGACCTGCTCTTGTTCGAGGACGAGGGCGTCCCAGGAGTCCCGCGGGATGACGTCCGGGAAGTATCGAACTACGTCGCCGCCCTGACGCACGGCGTGCAGCGGCTCGGGGAAGGTTTCCCTCTGTCGCTCCGCCTGATTCGAGAGATTCACCATATCCTTCTCTCCAAGGGGCGCGGGCACGACAAGGATCCGGGGGAATTCCGTAGATCGCAGAACTGGATCGGCGGCACGCGGCCGGGCAATGCGCTCTTCGTCCCGCCTCCGCCGGCAAACGTCATGGAGTGCATGGGCGCCCTTGAAAAATTCCTTCACAACGATCCCCTCCCGACCCCCACGCTCATCAAGGCCGCCTTGAGCCACGTGCAGTTCGAAACAATCCATCCGTTTCTGGACGGGAACGGCCGGCTCGGGCGGCTGCTGATCACGCTGCTCCTCTGTGCGGAAAACGTGCTCAAGGAGCCGCTGCTGTACTTGAGTCTGTATTTCAAGAAACACCGTGCGCAGTACTACGAACTCCTGGGCAAGGTGAGGACCGAAGGGGACTGGCAGGGCTGGCTGGAGTATTTCTTGCGGGGGGTGAAAGCCACGTGCGATCAAGCCGCGCATACCGCGACGAGGCTTCTCGCACTGTTCGAAGAGGATCGAGAGCGTATCCAGAGGATCGGACGCCCTGCGGGTTCCGCGCTGCGCGTGTATCAGTACTTGAAGCGCAAACCCCTTACGACGGTCCCCACGGCCGCGCGCGCCCTGGATCTGACCGAGCCGACGGTCCGTTCATCCATCCGGCATCTCGCCGATCTCGGGATCGTCAAGGAGATAGGCGCGCGCAAGAGAAACCGTCTCTTCGCCTACGACACCTACATCGGAATCTTGAGTGAGGGAACCGAACCGCTATGACCGATCCGAGGCTGCCTTCTCCGTTCGATCTTGCCTTTGCAAAGGTGCAGGAACTCGCCGCTACGTAAGAAGATGATCGCGCGTGCGCATACCGAGAAGCGGCGGAAAGGCATCGTCCTTCGCGTTGTGCGGAGGCAGGATCTGATACGGTTGAAAACCGACCGCACGTCACACCTCGATCGGGCGGAGATGGAGTTTCTGAAAGGATCCGGCAGCGATGAGTACCAGCAGGGCGTGGCGCGCCATAGAGAAGGTAGCCGAACTCAACGAGCGAGTTCAAATCGGGGTCGGACCACGATACCCTTCTCAACACCAGCGTGTTACGCCGTTTTACCCCCTCAAAAATGGCCGTACAGGCGTTTATCGACCCTGAAAAATGCGTGTACGCGTGCGATCATGGGAGCGCCCATCGCCGCAGTGCCTGGTGACCCGCCCCGCTCCTATCGCCGCGTCTTTACACACCCCCCGCAACTGATTACACTGCTGATGCATTCCGGGACGTCGATGCTCCGCGGCGGGAAGCGCGGGCGCGAAGGGCGGAAGCGCGCGGAATCCACCGCGATGCGGGCGGGGCCGACATGATCGAGGGCGTCAAGAAGGCGCTGAGGAAGTACTGGGGCTACGAGGGGTTTCTGCCGCTCCAGGAGCGGGCGATGGGGTGCGTCGTCGCGGGCCGCGACTGCATCGTCGTCCTGCCGACGGGGGGAGGGAAGTCGCTCTGCTTCCAGGCGCCGGCGGTCACGATGCCGGGCATGGCGGTCGTGGTCTCCCCCCTGCTGTCGCTGATGAAGGACCAGGTCGACGCGTTGACGGAGTGCGGGGTGCCCGCGGCGCGCATCGACAGCACCCAAACGCCCGGGGAGCGTCGAGCCGTTCTGGACCGGATACGGAAGAAGGGGCTCAAGCTCCTCTACCTGTCGCCGGAGCGGATCTTCGCGGACGGCTTCATGGAGTTTCTCCAACGGGCCAGCCCCTCCTTCTTCGCCGTCGATGAGGCCCACTGCGTGAGCATGTGGGGGCACGACTTCCGGCCGGAGTACCGGCGGCTGGGCCTGCTGAAGGATGCGTTGCCGGGCGTCGCCGTCCACGCCTACACCGCCACCGCCACGGAGCCGGTGCGCCGCGACATCGCGCGGTACCTGCGTCTGGAGGATCCCGAGGAGCTGGTCGGCTCGATGGACCGGCCGAATCTCGTCTACAAGGTCGAGCGGCGCACGGCAAGGATGCAACAGGTCCAAGCGGTCCTGGACCGGCACAAGGGCGAATCGGGGATCGTCTACTGCATCCGGCGGGCGGATGTCGACGATCTGTGCGCCGCCCTGGCCGCGAAGGGCTATCGCGCGATGCCGTACCACGCGGGCATGGCGGACGAAGACCGGAAGGCGAGCCAGGACGCCTTCATCGAGGAGCGGTGCGGCATCATCGTCGCCACCATCGCCTTCGGGATGGGCATCGACAAGTCCAACGTGCGGTACGTGATCCACGCGGGGATGCCGAAGTCGATCGAGCACTACCAGCAGGAGAGCGGACGGGCCGGCCGCGACGGGCTCGAGGCCGAGTGCTGCCTGCTCTACTCCGGCGGCGACTATGGAATCTGGAACCGGATCATGCGCGGGGAGAAGCCGGAGGCGCGTGAGATCTCCATCCGCAAGCTGAACGACATGTACCGGTACTGCACCGGGGTGGTGTGCCGGCACCGGGCGATCCTGGACTACTTCGGGCAGGGCCAGGACAGGGAGAATTGCGCGGCCTGCGACGTGTGCCTCGGGGATCTGGACTGCGTGGAGGACCCCCTGACGCTCGGCCGAAAGATCCTCTCCTGCGTCGTGCGTCTCGGGGAGCGGTTCGGAGGCGACTACACGGCCGCCGTTCTGATCGGTTCGCGCGATCAGCGGATTCTCGGGAACGGGCACGATGCGCTGAGCACCTACGGCATCCTGTCCGCATTCCCTCAACGCGCCGTACGCGACTGGCTCGAACAGCTCGCGGCGCAGGGGTGCGTACGGAAGACCGGCGACTACCACGTCCTCAAGGTCACCGAGAAGGGCTGGCGCGTGCTGAGGGGGGAGGAAAGCCCCCGCCTGCTCGCGCCCGCGAAAGGCCGGCCCAGAACGGCCAGGACGGCAAAGGACTCGTGGGAGGGGGTGGACGCGGGACTATTCGAGGAGCTGCGTGCGGTGCGAAGGGATGTCGCGCGCAGGAAGGGGGTCCCGGCGTATGTCGTGTTCGGCGACGCCGCGCTCCGCGACATGGCCCGCAGGAGACCCTGCACTCCCGCGGAATTCATGGAAGTCAACGGAGTGGGGGAAAAGAAGTGCAGACAGTTCGGCTCCGTTTTCCTTGCCGCCATCCGTACGCACGTCAGCAATTGTAGACGTTGTACGTAACTGTTTCGGGAGGAAAGAGATACGCCTTTAATCGTCCTCGGGACGATTAAAGGCGCATTTCATTGCAGGGCAAGCAATTGGATACAACGTCTGCGGTCAGGCAGCTTTGGTGACCTTGCCGGCCTTGAGGCAGCCGGTACAGATGAGGATCCGCTTCGTCGTGCCGTCGATGACGGCGCGGATGCTCTGGAGGTTGGGCATGAAACGCCGCTTGGCCACGCCGGTGATGCGCCTGCCGACGCCGCCCTTCTTCTTCGCCAAACCGCGCCGCACGTATCTCCTGCCCGCCACCGGGCGCTTGCCGCAGATCGAACATACTCTCGCCATCGGGTGACTCCTTTGATCTCAGCGTGTAGGCCCGCATAATAGACGCCCCGGGGCGTTTGTGCAATACTTTTCTCGCCAAGGTTGAGATACTTTCCCCGCCGGAACCGACGGAACCCGTACGGGGTGCCGCGACGGCGAGGTCCGCCTGTGCGGGGAAACAGGCGAGAGGGGCGGGATGGGTCCGAAGGGCGCGAATCCCGAAAGGGAAGATCTGGACGGGGTGAAGGTCCAGTACGTGAAGGGCGTAGGGCCGCGGCGGGCGGCCCTCCTCGAGACGCTCGGCGTCCGCAGCGTGATGGATCTGCTCCGCCACTACCCCCGCCGCTACGACGACCGGCGGCAGATACGGAGGATCGCGCACCTCGAGGAGGGGAGGGAGGAGACGGTGCGGGGCCGGATCCTCACGATGGGGACAAAGCGGCTGAGGCGCGGGCTCAGTCTGTTCCAGCTCGCGGTGGGGGACGACACCGGCGTCGTCTATGCCACCTGGTTCAACCAGCCGTTTCTGGAGCGGCGCTTCTCCGTGGGGCAGGAACTGATCCTGACCGGGAAGGTCCAGAGGCGGCCCGAGCTCCAGATCGTCGGACCGGAGTTCGAGGTGCTCGGGGGGGAGGGAAACGACCTCCTGAATACGGGGCGGATCGTCCCGGTCTACCCGGCGAACGAGCGCCTCGGACAGCGCGCTCTCCGCGGGATGGTGCACGCGTGCCTCGAGAGATTCGCCGGCTCGGTCCCCGACATCCTTCCTCCCGCCCTCCGAGATGCCCTGGGTCTCTGCGCGACCGCCGCGGCGCTGCGCGGCATCCACTTCCCCGGCACCCCGGCGGAGCTCGAACGCGCGCGCAGGCGCCTCGTCTTCGACGAGTTCCTGCTGATGACCCTGGCGATGGTGCTGAAGAAGCGGCAGCTCGCGGAGAAGCCCGGCGCGGCGAGGTCCGCCGGCAACGGCCCGCGGTACCGCCGGTTTCTCGCGGCGCTCCCGTTCCCCCTCACCGGCGCGCAGCGGCGCGTCATCGGCGAGATCCGAGGCGACATGGCGCAGCCCCATCCGATGCACCGGCTCCTCCAGGGCGACGTCGGGTCGGGCAAGACCGTCGTCGCGGCGGCGGCCCTCCTCACCGCCGTCGACGCGGGGCACCAGGGGGTGCTGATGGCCCCGACGGAGATCCTCGCCGCGCAGCACTGGCGGACGCTCACCGCGCTCCTCGCCCCGGCGGGGATCGCGCCGCACCTGCTCATCGGCGAGATGGAGGCGGCGGAGAAGGAGGCGGTGCGCGCGGCGATTCGCCGGGACCGGCCGGCGCTTGTCGTGGGGACGCACGCGGTGATCCAGCGCGAGGTGGCCTTCTCGCGCCTGGGGATCGTGGTCGTGGACGAGCAGCACAGGTTCGGCGTCGCGCAGCGCGCGCGCCTCAAGGCCAAGGGGAGCAATCCGGACGTGCTGGTGATGACGGCGACGCCGATCCCGCGGACGCTCGCCCTCACCCTCTACGGAGACCTCGACGTCTCGATCCTCGACGAGATGCCGCCGGGGCGCGGGAAGGTCACGACCCACCTCGTCCCCCCGGAGAAGCTGGCGGCGGCGCTCGGATTCATACGCGGGGAGGCGCTGAAGGGGAAGCAGACGTACATCGTCTACCCGCTCGTCGAGGAGAGCGGGAAGCTGCCGCTCGGCGACGCGACCGGGATGGCGGAGAAACTCAAACGCGAGGTCTTCCCTGACGTCGCGGTGGGGGTGCTCCACGGCAGGATGCCGCGGGAGGAACGGGACGCGGTGATGGAGAGGTTTCGCGCGGGGGCGATCAAGGTGCTCTTCGCGACATCGGTGATCGAGGTGGGGCTCGACGTGCCGGCGGCGTGCATCATGCTGGTGCAGCACGCGGAGCGGTTCGGCCTCTCGCAGCTCCACCAGATGCGCGGGCGGATCGGGCGCGGAAAGGGGAGGTCGTACTTCCTGGTCGCGGGCGAGCCCGCGACGGAGGAGGCGAGCAAGCGGCTGGAGGCGCTCGTCTCCACGACGGACGGTTTCAAAATCGCGGAGATGGACCTCGCCCTGCGGGGGCCGGGGGAATTCTTCTCGGACCGGCAGCACGGGGGGCCGGACCTGCGGCTCGCGGACCTGTCGGGCGATCGGGAGCTCCTCGATCGCGCCCGGGAAACGGCGAATCGGATCGCCGAGGAGGACCGGATGCTGAAAAAGGAGGAGCACGCGCCGTTGCGGGCGCTGGTACGCAGGAACTACAAGGGGAGGTTCCTGCTGGGCGTGACAGGGTAGGGGGGCGGCTGCGATGGTCCGCATCATCGCGGGTGAGTTCGGAAGCAGGCGGCTGCGGGCGCCGCGCGGGGTCGCCGTGCGCCCCACGGCTGACCGGGTGAAGGAGTCGCTCTTCTCGGTCCTCGGTCCGCGCGTCGCCGGCGCCAGGGTGCTCGATCTCTACGCGGGAACGGGGAATCTCGGGATCGAGGCCCTTTCCCGCGGCGCCGCGACCTGCCTCTTCGTCGAGAAGTCGCCCGCCGCCTGCCTCGTGCTGCGGGACAACATCGCCGCACTCGGCCTCGGGGAAAGAGCCGCGGTGCTGCGCCTCGACGCCGCCCGGGCGCTCGAGCTGCCGACGGGGCCCGCGGGGCGCTTCACCCTCGTCTTCGTCGATCCTCCGTACGCCACCGGGGCGAGGGCGCCGCACGGAGGCAGGGGGGCGCCTCCGGGGGGCGATACCCCCCGCGTTCCGCGCCTGCGCAACGGGGCGAGCGAGTTCAGAAAGATATTGCTCGCGCTCGACGGCTGTGCTACGTTGGCCCGCGGCGCCTTCGTGGCGGCGGAGCATTGCAGGTTCGACGAGCCCCCGGACGGTCTCCGGGTCCTCCGCATGCTGGAGCAGCGCCGCTATGGGGAGACGGCGCTCTCCTTTTTCACCGTTCCGTAACGGCGTCGGACGGGCGGTTGGTGCGCGCCGTCGGGGGCGCGGAGGAACACCACGGTCCTGCCGCGGGGCGCCACGGGACCTTTCGGCGTGCGCGACTTCGACGAACGCGCGATGCGCCGACCGCGTCGATCCGTCGAGAACCGCGGCGGGATCGGTTGTGGCCCCTTCTCCCGCAGCCTCCGCCGCGAAACAGCGAGGTTGTCATGACGCTGGCGATCTATCCGGGGAGCTTCGATCCGGTCACCTACGGGCACATCGACGTGATGGAACGCGCCCTGCGCATCTTCGGCCGCCTCGTCGTGGCCGTGGCCGTCAGCGAGGGGAAGTCCCCGCTTTTCAGCGTCGAGGAGCGCCTCGGGATGCTGCGGGAGGCCGCCAAGGAGATCCCCGGCGTCGAGGTGGACAGCTTCGACACCCTCCTCGTGGACTACGCGAAGCGGCGCGGCGCGGGGGTGATCATACGGGGGCTTCGGGCGCTCTCGGATTTCGAATACGAGTTCCAGATGGCCCTCACCAACCGCAAGATCTACAACGAGATCGAGACGATCTTTCTGATGCCGAGCGAGCAGTACTCCTACCTCAGTTCCCGGATGATCAAGGAGATCGCCGCCCTCGGTGGGGACGTGCGGGATTTCGTCTCCGAATCGGTCGCGGCGATGCTGCGGGAGAAGGGGGGGAGGAAGCGGTGACGCGGTCCCGCCAGGCGACGGCGCCGTCCGCGCCGGGTCCGCGAAACGGCGCGGCCGTACCGTGCGCCGCCGCGCGGCAGGGGAGGGTGTGCATGGGTATCGTGCTGGAGATCCAGAAGATCCCTCCCGAGGGGATGGGGCTCGCCGGCGCGCTCGATGCGCACGGGCTCTCGCTCGAGTGCGCGGGGATCGCCCCCGCCGGCCCGCTCGAGTACGACCTCCGCCTGGAGCTGGCGGGCCGCGAGCTTATCGCGCGGGGGAGCCTCGAGCTCCCCCTCGAACTCGTCTGCTCCCGATGCCTGAAGACCTACGGGGAGAGACTCAGGGTCCCCCGCTATTTCTTCACCCGCACGGTCCATGAGAGGGAGATAATCGACTTGACGGAGAGTGTGCGCGAAGATATCATCATTGCCCTGCCTCTGAAGCCGCTCTGTCGGGCGGAGTGCAGGGGGTTGTGCCCCCGATGCGGCAGAGACCGCAATCTGGAGCCGTGTTCCTGTCCGCCCCCGCGCGGGGACGCGCGGTGGAACGCCCTTGAGGGGCTTGAACCTCCCCCGGAGAAAGACCGATGACGACGCCGAAGCGCAAACAGTCCAAGAGCCGCACGAGGAAGCGCAGGTCCCACCACGCACTGGCGGTTTCGAGCCCCGGGATCTGCCCGCAATGTTCCCAACCCAGACCCATCCACCGGGCCTGTCCCGCCTGCGGCTTCTACAAGGGCAGGCGGGTGATGACGATCAAGGAAAAGTGAACGCGTGAAGATCGCACTCGACGCAATGGGGGGTGACCACGCGCCCCGCGCCATCGTGCAGGGGGCGCTGGAAGCGATCGAGCACAAGCCGGAGCGCGAGATCGTTCTCGTCGGCCGGGAGGAGGAGCTCCGGAAGGAGGTCGCGCGCTTCGACAAGCCCGAGGCCGCCCGCAACATCTCCTTCGTCCACGCCCCCGAGGTGATCGAGATGGGCGAGAACCCGATCACCTCGATACGGAAGAAGAAGCACTCCTCCATCGGCGAGGCGGCGAATCTGGTGAAGCGCGGCGACGCCGTCGCCATGATCTCCGCCGGCAACACCGGGGCCGTCATCACCGCCACGAAGCTGAAGTGGCGCTTCCTCAAGGGGATCGACCGGCCCGGGATCGCCACCTATCTCCCCACCCCGTGGGGGGTGGGCGTGTTGATCGACGCCGGGGCGAACATCGACTGCGAGCCCGAGCACCTCCTCGGTTTCGCCATCATGGGCGACGCGTTTGCCCGCCTCGTGCAGGGCAAGGAGAACCCGCGGATCGGCCTCCTCAGCATCGGCACCGAGCGGGGCAAGGGCGACGCCCTCGTCAAGCACACCTTCACGATCCTCGAGGACGCCAACCTCAACTTCATCGGCAACGTCGAGGGCCGCGACGTCTACGGTTACAAGGTGGACGTGATCATCTGCGACGGCTTCGTGGGCAACGTCGTGCTCAAGTGCACCGAGGGGCTCGCCTGGGCGATGATGAAGATGATCAAGGAGGAGGTCTCGAGGAACTTCTGGCACCGCCTCGGCGGCCTCCTGTTGAAAGGGTCGTTCAAGCGCATCGCGCGCCGCGGGGACTACACCGAGTACGGCGGCGCCCCGCTTCTCGGGGTCAACGGGAACTGCATCATCTGCCACGGGAGCTCCAACGCGAAGGCGATTCGCAACGCCATCCGCGTGGCGGAGAGCTTCGTGAACTACAAGGTCAACGACGCGATCACCGAGAAGGTCGCGTCGCTCTACGAGGCGCAGTGACGGCGATGGCGAATCCCGAACAGACCGGCGGCGTGGAGACGGCGTGCGTGCGCAGGGTCGGCATCGTCGGCCTCGGCGCCTACACCCCCGAGCGGGTGCTTTCCAACGCCGACCTCGAGAAGATGGTCGACACCTCGGACCAGTGGATCGTGGAGCGGACCGGCATCCGAACCCGCCGGATCGCGCGAAACGACCAGGCCGCCTCCGACCTCGCTCTCGAGGCCGCCCGGCAGGCCCTCTCCGGGGCGCGCCTGGCGCCGGATGCCGTCGAGCTCATCATCATCGCCACCGTCACCCCCGACATGGCGTTTCCCTCCACCGCCTGCATCGTCCAGGAACATCTGGGCGCCTTCCGCGCCGCCTGCTTCGACCTGAACGCCGCCTGCAGCGGCTGGATCTACGCGATGGATATCGCCTGGCAATGCGTGCGCAACGGCCGCTACGCCAACGCCCTCGTCATCGGGACGGAGAAACTGTCGGCGATCACCGACTGGGAGGACCGGAACACCTGCGTCCTCTTCGGGGACGGCGCGGGGGCGGCGGTCCTCGCGCCGACCGGGGCGGAGGGGCCGGTCATCCACTCGGCCTACCTCGGCGCGGACGGGCGCTTCCAGAAGCTGCTCTACCTGCCCGCGGGCGGGTCGCGGACCCCCGCCTCGCGCGAGACGGTCGACAAACGTCTCCACTATCTCCGGATGGAGGGGAAGGAGACGTTCAAGCAGGCGGTGACGGCGATGTGCCACGCGGCGGAGATTGCGCTCGAGCGCGCAGGCATGACCGCGGGAGAGATCTCCTGGGTGATCCCGCACCAGGCCAATATGCGGATCCTCAAGGCGGTCGCCAAGAAGCTCGCTGTTCCGTTCGAGAAGGTCTACGTCACGGTTGATCACTGCGGCAACATCTCGGCCGCCTCCATCCCGGTCGCCCTCGAGGAGGGGATGCGCCGCGGCGCGATCCGGCCCGGCGACCGCGTCCTGGTGGTCGCCTTCGGCGGCGGTCTCACCTGGGGCGGGATGGTGCTGACGGTCTGACGCCGCGGCCGCGGCGGGAGGGGCGTCGAATGGCATCCGCGCAACGGATCGCCTTCATCTTCCCCGGACAGGGGTCCCAGGAGCCGGGGATGGGCCGGGAGATCGCCGGCGCCTTCCCCGAGGCGCGCCGGGTCTTCGACGAGGCGAACGGGCTGCTCGGCTTCGACCTCGCGCGGCTCTGCTTCGAGGGCCCCGAGGCCGAACTCTCCCTGACGAAGAACAGCCAGCCCGCCATCTTCACCGTCAGCATCGCATGCCTCAAGGCCCTCCTCGCCGCCGTGCCGGGGCTTCCCGTCCCGATTGCGGCCGCGGGCCTGAGCCTCGGCGAATTCAGCGCGCACGTCGCCGCCGGATCCCTCTCCTTCGCCGACGGGCTCACACTCGTGCGGCGGCGCGCCGAGTCGATGCAGGAGGCGTGCGACCTGGTTTCGAGCGCGATGGCCTCGATCGTCGGCCTCTCCCCGGAAACGGTCGGGGAGATCTGCGCCGCGCAGGAGACGCGCGGCGTCATCGGCATCGCCAACCTCAACTGTCCCGGGCAGGTCGTGATCTCGGGGTGCGTGGCCGCCGTCGAGGCGGCGATGGAGGAGGCCGGGCGCCGGGGCGCCCAGAAGGTGGTCAGGCTCCAGGTGAGCGGCGCCTTCCATTCGCGCCTGATGAAACCGGCCGAGGAGCGGCTCCGCGAGGCGGTGGCGGCGGCCACGATCTCCCCGCCGCGGTACCCGGTGATCGCCAACGCGACCGGGCTTCCCGCCACGGACCCGGAGGAGATCCGCGGGGCGCTGGTGCGCCAGCTCTGCGCGCCGGTGCTCTGGGAGAAGAGCGTGCGGTTCATCATCGGCATGAAGGCCGGGCTCTTCATCGAGCTTGGGCACGGAAGGGTCCTCAGCGGCCTCCTGCGCCGCATCGACCGGGCGCAGAGGGCGGCGAACGTCGGGGACCTCAAAGGCCTGGAGAGGCTGCGGGCGGCCCTGGCCGCGGATACGGGAGGTGCGACGTGATGCTGGAGGGGAAGGCGGCGCTCGTGACCGGAGGGGCCCAGGGGATCGGGAGGGAGATCGCGTTGCGTTTTGCGCGGGAGGGGGCGGATCTCGCCCTGCTCGACCGGGACGCCGATGCGCTCGAGAAGACGCGCCTCGATGCGGAGGCGCTCGGCCGCCGCGCGGTCGCCCTCGCCGTGGACATCTCCCGGTCGGACGAGACGCAGGCGGCGGTGAACAAAATCGTTGACTCGATGAAGCGGATTGATATACTCGTCAACAATGCCGGCATCACGAGGGATACGTTTATCCTGAGGATGGCCGAGGCGGATTGGGACGCCGTCATCGCCGTCAATCTGAAGGGCGCCTTCAACGTGACGCGGGCGGTCGCCCGGACGATGCTGCGGCAGCGCGCCGGCAGGATTATCAATATCGCCTCGATCATCGGGCTGATCGGCAACGCGGGGCAGGCCAACTACGCGGCCTCCAAGGCGGGGCTCATCGGATTCACGAAGTCGGTGGCGAAGGAGCTCGCCTCCAGGGGGATCACCGTCAACGCCGTCGCCCCCGGATTCATAGAGACCCGGATGACCGGCGTCCTCCCGGACGAGATAAAGGGGAGGATGCAGGCGATGATCCCGCTGGGACGGTTCGGGGCCCCGGCCGACGTGGCGGGGGCCGCCCTGTTCCTCGCCTCGGATCTCGCGAGCTACATCACCGGGCAGACCATCGTGGTCGACGGCGGAATGGTCATGTAGGGGGGGCGTTCTCGGGCGGAATCGGTCGCACACAAGAGGAGGGTGTATCATGTCGGATATCGCGCAAAGGGTCAAGGATATCGTGGTCGAGCAGCTCGGGGTCAACCCCGACGAGGTCACGCCCGACGCGTCGTTCATCGACGATCTCGGGGCCGATTCCCTCGACACGGTGGAGCTCGTGATGGCGCTCGAGGAGGAGTTCGATGCGGAGATCCCCGACGAGGACGCGGAGAATCTGAAGACCGTCGGCGAGGCGATCAAGTACATCGAGGAGCGCTGTCAGAAGCACGAGTAGGGTGCCGGGTCCGGGACAGAGGAGCGGGACGGCGTGAGGCGTGTAGTCATCACCGGCGTGGGCGCGATTGCCCCCAACGGCAACAGCGCTCCCCGGATGTGGGAGGCGCTCTGCAACGGCCGAAGCGGCATCGGCCGCGTCACCGCCTTTGATCCTTCCCCGTTCCCGACCAGGTTCGGGGGGGAGGTCAAGGGGTTCGACCCCGGCGCGTGGGTCAGTCCCAAGGACGCGCGGCGGATGGACCGTTTCGTGCAGTTCGCCGTCGCCGCCGCGAAGATGGCCGTCGCCGACTCCGGGATCGACCTCGAGACGCAGGACCGGGGGAGGGTGGGGGTCATCGTCGGCTCCGGCATCGGGGGCATCAAGACGATCGAGGACCAGCACACCCTGATGGTGACCAAGGGCCCCCAGCGCATCTCCCCGTTCTTCATCCCGATGCTCATCGTCAACATGGCCCCCGGGATGATCGCGATGCAGCTCAAGGTGAAGGGGCCCAACTGCTGCATCGTCTCCGCATGCGCCTCGGCGGCGCATTCCATCGGCGAGGCGTTTCTCGTCCTGCGCTCCGGCGCCGCCGACGCGATGATCGCCGGCGGCAGCGAGGCCGCGGTCACCCCTCTCGGCTTCGCGGGCTTCTGCGCCCTCAAGGCCCTCTCCACGCGCAACGACGCCCCGGAGCGGGCGAGCCGCCCGTTCGACCGGGACCGCGACGGTTTCGTGATGGCGGAGGGGGCCGGGATCGTCGTCCTCGAGGAGCTCGACCACGCGCGGAAGCGCGGCGCGAGGATCTACGCGGAGCTCGTCGGGTACGGGGCGAGCGCCGACGCCTACCATATGACCGCCCCCGCCCCGGGGGGGGAGGGGGCGGCGGCGTGCATCCGGATGGCCCTCGAGACCGGCCGTATCCCCCCCGCCGAGGTCGACTACATCAACGCGCACGGAACATCCACGGAGTTCAACGATCGGTGCGAGGCGCAGGCGATCAAGGCGGTATTCGGGGAGCGCGCCCGCACGATGCCGGTGAGCTCGAACAAGTCGATGTTCGGGCACCTGCTGGGCGCCGCCGGGGGCGTCGAGCTGATCAGCACGGTGTACACGATCATCCACGGCATCATCCCCCCCACCATCAACTACGAGAACCCGGATCCGGAGTGCGACCTCGACTGCGTGCCGAACACGGCGCGGGAGCAGACGGTCACCATCGCGATCTCCAACTCGTTCGGGTTCGGCGGCCAGAACGCGACGCTCGCCGTGCGGAAGTTCGAGGCGTAGCGCCGCCCGCACCGCCTCCGCACCCCATCCCGGCGGCGCCGTCTTGCGCGCCGGGCGCGGCGAACGCACAGGGACGCCCCCGCCTCGGCGCGGGGGCCGGACAGACGGGAGCTACAGGGACGCCATGAACTATTTCCTCACCGAGGAGCAGCAGTTCATCAAGGAGATCGCCGCCACCGTCGCCCGGGAGAAGATCCTCCCCGTGCGGGCGGAGCTCGACGAGGCGCAGGAATTCCCCTGGGAGATCGTGAAGGTCCTCGCCGACTCGAACCTGTTCGGCGTCTACATCGGCGAGGAGTACGGGGGGACCGGCGGGGGCGTCCTCGACCTCTGCATCGCGGTGGAGGAGCTCAGCCGGGTCTGCGGCGGCATCTCGCTCTGCCTCGCCGCCACGGCCCTGGGGACCTTCCCGCTCCTCCTCTTCGGGAGCGAGGAGCAGAAGAAGAAGTATCTGCCCGCGATCGCGGCGGGGAAGCGCCTCGTGGCCTTCGCCCTCACCGAGTCGGGCGCCGGCAGCGACGCGGGGGCGATCCAGGCGACCGCCCGCAAGGACGGCGACAGCTACGTCCTCAACGGGACCAAGCAATGGATCACGAACGGCGGCGAGGCGGAGATCTACACCGTCGTGGCGATGACCGACAAGTCCCGCGGTTCGCGCGGCGCGAGCGCCTTCATCGTGGAGAAGGGCACCCCGGGCTTCGACTTCGGGAAGAAGGAGAACAAGCTCGGCATCCGCGCCTCCGCGACGCGCGAGCTCGTCTTCCAGGACTGCCGCATCCCCGCCGGGAACCTGCTGGGCCGGGAGGGGCAGGGATTCATCGTGGCGATGAAGACGTTCGACGCGTCGCGCCCCGGGGTCGCCGCGCAGGCGGTGGGGATCGCGCAGGGGGCGCTCGACGAGGCCGCCTCGTACGCGCGGCAGCGCGAGCAGTTCGGCAAACCGATCATCTCCTTCCAGGGGGTGCAGTTCATGCTCGCCGACATGGCGATCAAGATCGAAGCGGCCCGTTCCCTCGTCTACGCGGTCGCGCGCGCCATCGACGGCGGGGAGAAGCGGATCTCCAAGGAGTCCGCGATGGCGAAGGTCTTCGCCTCCGATACGGCGATGCAGGTCACCGTCGACGCGGTCCAGATCCTCGGCGGCTACGGCTACATGAAGGAGTACCCGGTCGAGAAGATGATGCGCGACGCGAAGATCACCCAGATCTACGAGGGGACGAACCAGATCCAGCGCACGATCATCGCCTCCCAGATGGTCAAGGAGCTGGCGGGGAAGAAGGACTGAGGGTGAACGATCGGGGGCTGCGGAAACCCGCGTTTTCATCTCCACTGCGATGAAGATCATCGTCTGCATCAAACAGGTGCCCGACACCACCTCGGTGAGGATGGACCCGGAAACCCTGACCCTCATCCGGGAGGGGGTCCCGAGCATCATCAACCCGTTCGACGCGTACGCGATCGAGGAGGGGCTCCGCCTGAAGGAGAAGCACGGCGGCACCGTCACCGTGATCACGATGGGGCCGCCGCAGGCCGCGTCCGCGCTCCGGGAGGCGATCGCGCTCGGCGTCGACGAGGGGGTCCACCTCTGCGACGCCGCCTTCAAGGGCTCCGATACGCTCGCCACCTCCTATGTCCTCGCCCAGGGGATCCGGAAGCTCGGCGCCTTTGACCTGATCCTGTGCGGGAAGCAGGCGAGCGACGGCGACACGGCGCAGGTCGGCCCCGGCATCGCGGTCCAGCTCGATCTGCCGCAGGCGATCTGCGTGCGCAAAATCGTCGAGGTGCAGGACGGGCGGCTGACGGTCGAGAGGTCGATGGAGGAGGGGTACGACCTGGTCGAAACCCCGCTGCCGGCCCTCCTCACCGTGACCAAAGAGATCAACGAGCCCCGCCTCCCCTCGCTGAAGGGGAAGATGCGGGCGAAGAAGGCGGCGCTGCGCACGATGAGCGCCGCGGAGATGGACGCCGATCCCGCCAGGATCGGCCTGGATGGCTCCCCGACGTGGGTGGAGAAGGTCTTCCCGCCTCCCCAGCGGGGCGCCGGCAGGATGCTGCAGGGGGAGCCCGAGGAGCAGGTCGGGCAGCTCCTCGACGAGATCGAGAAGCTGAAGCTCGGCTGAGGGCCGGCGGGCGCGGCACGGTTTCCGCCCCCGGACATCCGCAGGAGAAGCGGCGATGGCGCGGCTCGAGGTGGTGGAGGAGAAGTGCGTCGGGTGCGGCGCGTGCCTGAAGGCGTGTCCGTACGACGCCCTCTCGATCGAGAGCTCCATCGTCCAGGTCAACGACCGTTGCACGCTCTGCGGCGCCTGCGTCGACTCCTGCCCGTACGACGCGCTCGTGCTGCGCAAGGACGGGGCCGTCCCCTCCGCGCCGCCGGGCTACCGCGGCGTGATGGTGGTCGCCGAGCAGAAGCGCGGCACGGTGCAGAACGTCTCGTTCGAGCTGCTCGGCGCCGGGCGACGGCTCGCCGAGGACGCCGGCGGCGCGCTGACGGCGGTCCTCATCGGACACGATGTCGCCCCGCAGGCCCGACGCCTCATCGCCTTCGGCGCCGACCGGGTGCTCGTCGCCCAGTCGAAGGCGCTCGAGGGGTTCAACGACGAGGCCTACGCGAGGATCCTCGCGCGGATCATCCGGGAGCAGAAGCCGGAGATCGTCATCGCCGGCGCCACCTGCATCGGCAGGGCGCTCATCCCCCGCGTCGCCGTGGAGCTCGGCACCGGCCTCACCGCCGACTGCACCGGGCTCCAGATCCAGGAGGAGACGCGGCACCTGGCGCAGACGCGCCCCGCGTTCGGCGGCAACATCATGGCGACGATCCTGTGCGCGCGGCACCGGCCGCAGATGGCGACCGTCCGTCCCAAGGTGATGAAGGCGTCGGCGCCCGACGAGGGCCGCGCGGGGGAGATCGTCGAGATCCCGTGCGCGGAGGAGGAGCTGTCGACGCGCGCGCGGGTCCTCAAGAGCGTGGAGGAGACGGCCGGGACGGTCAACATCGCCGACGCCGACGTCATCGTGTCGGGGGGCAGGGGGATGCGGGGGGCGGAGCAGTTCGCCCTCCTCTCGGAGCTGGCCAAGGCCCTCGGCGCTGCGGTCGGTGCGTCGCGCTCGGCCGTCGACGCCGGCTGGGTGCCCTACGCGTACCAGGTCGGGCAGACGGGGAAGACGGTCCAGCCGAAGCTGTACATCGCGTGCGGGATCTCCGGCGCGATACAGCACCTCGTGGGGATGCAGTCAGCCGACACCATCGTCGCCATCAACAAGGACCCCGACGCGCCCATCTTCAAGGTCGCGACCTTCGGCATCGTCGGCGACCTGTTCGAGATAGTCCCGCGCCTCACCAGAGAGATCCAGCGCCGAAGGAAGGCGGGGCGATGACGGACGGGGCCCGCACCGCGTCCGCCGCCCCCGGTGCGTGAAGAGTTATGCATTTCAAATCCCTCGATCTCTCGGGATTCAAGTCGTTCGCCGACCGGACCCGCATCGAATTCGAGCCAGGGGTCACGGCGATCGTCGGTCCCAACGGCTGCGGCAAGAGCAACATCGCTGACGCCATCCGCTGGGTTCTCGGGGAGCAGAACGCGCGTCTCCTCAGGGGCCAGAGGATGGAGGATGTGATCTTCAACGGCTCCGACCTCCGCAAGCCCCTCGGCCTCGCCGAGGTGTCCCTCACCCTCACCGACGTCGGCGCCGCCCTCTCCGTGGACTACCGCGAGATCACGGTCACGCGCCGCGCCTTCCGTTCCGGCGAGGGGCAGTACCTGATCAACCGCGCCCCGTGCCGCCTCAAGGACATCGAGGATCTGTTCGCGGGCACCGGCATTGGTTTGAGCGCCTACTCCATCATGGAGCAGGGGAAGATGGACATGGTGCTGAGCTCCAAGCCGGAGGACCGGCGCTTCATCTTCGAGGAGGCGGCGGGGATCACCAAATACAAGGAGAAGAAGCGCGAGGCGCTCCGCAAGCTCGACTCCACGGAGGAGAATCTCGTCCGGTTGAGCGACATCATCAGGGAGGTGCGGAGGCAGCTCGTCTCCGTGGAGCGCCAGGCCGCGCGGGCCCGGCGGGCGCGGGAGGCGGGGGACCGGCTGAAGGCGATCGACCTGCGCTGCGCGGGGAAGCGGCTCGCGGATCTCGACGCCGCGATCGAGGCGATCCGGGTCGAACGGGACGCGGCGCGGCGCGACGAGCAGGAGGCGACGAACACGATCGCCGCGCTAGAGCAGGAGGGGAAGGCGCTGCACGAGCGCTTGCGGGCCATCGACGAGGAGCTCGACTCCGTCCAGGCCCGCCGCGTGGGGGTGAGCGGGAGCATCGAGGGCGGCAGGACGCGCATCGAGGCGAACGAGCGCCAGATACGGGAGCTGGAGGAGCGCGAGGGCGCCTGCGCCCGGGAGATCGCCGAGCTCGGGGAGGCGCTGTCGGCGCTCGAGAAAGAGGAGCGGGCGCTCGCCGAGACGCAATCGGCGGCCGAGGCGGAGTGCCGGGCCGCGACCGCGGACCTCGAGGCGGCTGAGAAGGCGTGCGAGGAGCTCCGCCTGGCGCTGCGCGCGGCCGAGGAGCAAACCCAGCGCCAGCGGGGGGAGCTGATCGAGCTCATCAACCGCGCCTCGCAGAACCGGAACGAGCTCTCGGGGCTGCGCTACGGCGCGCGTACGGCGGAGCTCAGGGGGGCCCGCCTCGGCGTCGAGGAGGGCGAGCTCGCCGAGAAGGAGGGGCGGGCGCGCGAGGAGCTGCGGGAGCGGAAGGCGCGCCGGGAGCAGCTCGAGGCGGCGTGCCGCGAGGCGGCGGCCGGGGTGGAACGGGCGGCGAAGGTTGCGGCGGACGCAGGCGCCGAGGCGGCGCGGGCGCGGGAGGCGATCCGCGCCGTCGACAAGGAGCTCGCCTGCGTTGAGTCGGAGCGCGCGGTTCTGGCGCGCTACCGCGCGTCCCGCGAGGGCTACGCGGAAGGCGTGCGGGCCGTCCTGGGAGAGGCGGGGCGTCCGGGGTCCGCCCTGGTGGGCGTCATCGGGGCGGCGGCCGAGAGGATCAGGGCGCACCCCGGCTGCGAGCGCGCCCTCGAGGCGGCTCTCGGGCACGCGCTCCAGTACCTGTTGACGAGCTCCGTCGCGGACGCCCGCGCCGCGATCGAATTTCTGGGCGACGTCTCCGACGCGGGGTTTCTCCCCTGCGCCGGCCTCGCGGCGAAGGGCGCCCTCCCTCCCCCGAGCGGCGACGGGATCGTCGGATGCGCCCGCGACCGGGTCGACTGCGACCCGGAGGCCGCCGCGGCCGCCGATTTCCTGCTCGGCGACACCTGGTTTGTCCGGGATTTCGCCGCCGCGGCGGCCCTGCTCGGCTCGTGCGCCCCCGGGACGCGCCTCGCCACGCTCTCCGGGGAGCTGTTGGTCGCCGGCGGGCCGATGGAGACGGTGGGACGAGGGCGCGCCGCGTCGCCGCTCATCACGCGCGATCGCGACCTCGACGCGCTCTCGAAGCGCGCCGAAACGCTCTCCCGGGACCGGGAGGCGCACACGGCCTCGCGAAACGGGCGGGAGGAGGAGTGCCGCCTGCGCGAGGAGGCGCTTGGGGCGGCGCGCGAGACGCTCCGCCGGGGGGAGATCGAGCTCGCGGAGGCCCGGACCGAGGAGGCCCAGTCCGCGGGGGAGCTCGAGCGGCTCGCGGCCGAGCTCGCGGCGGTGCGCCTGGAGGCGGCGGAGCTGGAGGAACAGCGGCGCGAGTCGGCCTCCCGCGAGGAGCGGATCGGGCGGGAGATCGCCCAGAGCGAGGCGCGGGAGAAGTCGATCCAGGACGACCTGGCCGCCTCGCAGGCGGACACGGAGGCGGCGGGCCGGGGGCTCGAGGAGCGGCAGGCCGCCGCCGTCGACGTGAAGATGCGGCTCGCGGCGGCGGGGGCGCGGGAACGCGCGCTCCGCGCCGATCGCGAGCGCGTCGCGCGAGAAATCGCGAAGGGGAGGGAGGCGCTCGCCGCCAGGACCGCCCAGCGCGATCGCGAGGCGTCCCGGCGCCTCGAGCTCGCCGCGGAGAACGAGGAGCTGCGCCGCTCGATCGACGCCCTCCTCGCCGAGCGGGACACGACCGAGACCGACGCGCGGGAACGGGAGGCGCGCAAATCCTCGCTGTACGAACGGCAGCGGGAACTGGACGAGCTTCTGCGCGAGAAGGTCGCGGCGATGGGCGCCGTGAAGGACCGGGCCGCGGCGGTCGCGGTGTCCCTCGCCGAGCGGGGCGCGGAACGCGCCCGTGTCGTCGAGCGCATCCGCGAGCAGTACGGAGACGATCCGGTCCCCGCCGCGGACGACGCCTCCGCCGAGGAGTGGGCGGCGCTCGAGGCGGAGGGGGCGGAACTCAGGGAGAAGCTCCGCCGCATCGGGCCCGTCAACATGGTGGCGCTCGAGGAGCACGAGGAGCTCGCCGGGCGGTTGACGTTTCTCACCACGCAGGAGGCCGATCTCCTCTCCGCCAAGGAGTCTTTGGTGAAGGCGATCGCGAGGATCAACGCCGAGACGACCCGGATGTTCTCCGAGACGTTCCAGGCGATCAGGGGGAATTTCAAGGGGATCTACCGGGAGCTCTTCGGCGGGGGGGGCGCGGACCTCCTCCTGGAGGAGGGGGTGGATCTCCTTGAGGCGGGCATCAACGTCGTCGCGCGCCCCCCGGGCAAGAAGCAGCAGCCCATCTCCCTTCTCTCCGGCGGGGAGCGGGCGCTGACGGCGGTGGCGCTCCTGTTCGCGATCTTCAAGGTGCGGCCGAGCCCGTTCTGCGTCCTCGACGAGATCGACGCCCCGCTCGACGAATCGAACATCAACCGCTTCCTCGGGATGCTCGGGCAGTTCCTGGCGCAGACGCAGTTCATCATCGTGACGCACAACAAGCGCACCATCAGCATGGCCGACGTGATGTACGGGATCACGATGGAGGAGTCCGGGGTCTCGAAGGTCGTCTCCGTCAAGTTCGGGAAGGGGCATCGCCGGGATGCGCGCCCCGCCGCCCCCGGTTCGGCGGCGGCGGAGGCGGAGCCGGCCCCCGCGGGCGCGGGGACCGGGACCGGCGAGGCGGAGCCGGACGCCGGGGGGACTGCATGAGGCGTTCGTTCCGGAAAGGCGGGGCGGGATGTCGTTGTCGATGATCGACAGGATCGTCGGGTATGAGAAGGGGAAACGCCTCTCGGCGCTGAAGGTGCTGTCGCGCGGCGAGGAGTACCTCGCCGACCATTTCCCCTCGTTTCCGATCCTGCCCGGGGTGCTGATGCTCGAGGCGATGGTGCAGGCCGGCGCCTGGCTGATGCGTCTGAGCGAGGGGTTCTCCCCGCCGGTCATCGTCCTCCGCGAGGCGCGGGCGGTGCGCTACGGGAACGTCGTGAAGCCCGGCGACGAACTCAGGGTCGAGGTGGAGCTCGTGCACGGAGGCGGCGGCGAGGCCTCCTTCAAGGGGAGCGGGAGGACGGGGGACAAAAACGCCGTCCTCGGGCGGTTCGTCCTCAGGCGGGTGCCCCTCGCCCGACTCGGCCCCGGACTGGCTCAGACGGACGAGACGATCGCGCGGCTTCTGGAGGAGCGGCTCCCCTCGCTCATGGAGTGCGACAGGGGATTGTGACGGAGTCGAGGCGGGAGGGCTGATGGAGGCCGTATTCACGGGCGCGTCGGTGCTGGTCACCGGGGGCGCGCGGGGCATCGGGAGGGCGATCGCGCTCGCGTTCGCCCGGCGCGGCGCCTCCGTCGCCGTCATCCACGCCAGGAACCGTGCGGCCGCGGAGCGCACAGTCGCCGAGATGCGGAGGCACGGCGCGGCGGCGATGGCGATCTGCTGCGACGTGGGCGACCCGGAGGCGGTCGCGGCCGCGGCGGCGGCGGCCGAGGCGGCGCACGGACCGATCGAGATCCTCGTCAACTGCGCCGGGGTCGTGCGGGACGCCCTGCTCGCCTCGATGGAGACGGAGGCGTGGCGGGAGGTGATCGACACGAACCTGAGCGGCGCCTTCTACTGCATGCGCGCGGTCGTCCCGGGGATGGTGCTCCGGAGGTCCGGGAGGATCATCAACGTCTCGTCGCTCGCCGGGGAGCGCGGCGGGCGGGGCCAGGCGAACTACGCCGCGTCGAAGGGGGGGCTGAACGCCTTGACCCGGGCGGCAGCGCTCGAACTGGCGCCGCGCGGGATCACCGTGAACGCGGTGGCCCCGGGGATGGTGGTGACGGAGATGACGGAGACGGTGCGCGGGCTCGCCGGCGACAGGCTCAAAAAACGGATCCCCGCACGGCGTTTCGCGGAGCCCGAAGACATCGTCGGGACGGTCCTGTTCCTTGCCTCCGCCGCGGCCTCGTACCTGACCGGGCAGGTGATTGCTGTGGACGGCGGCCTCGGCGCTGCGATAGAATAATTCTCTATTCGCGTCTCACGTCGCGGAGGCAGCGGACAACGAACGCGTGAGCACTGCGCCGCCGTCGGGCGCGGCGTCCGGAATACGAGCAGGAGGGGGAGATGGTGGACAAGAGCCAAGTCTACGGGAAGATCAAGGAGTGTCTGGTGGAGGCGCTCGGCGTCGAGGAGGCCGAGATCGTTCCCGGCGCCCGCATCATGGACGATCTCGGGGCCGAGTCGATCGATTTCCTCGACATCGTCTTCAGGCTCGAGAAGGCGTTCGGCATCAAGATCCCCCGCGGCGGCCTCTTCCCCGAAAACATCCTCTCCAACGACCAGTTCGTCAAGGACGGGAAGGTGACCGCGCGGGGCATCGAGGAACTCAGGAAGCGGATGCCGTGCGCGAACCTCGCCTCGTTCGAGAAGGACCCCCGCGTGAGCAACTTCTCGAACCTCTTTACCGTCGAGATGATCAACCGCTATGTCGAGAGCATGCTCGGCTGAGCGGGGAGGGACGCCCGGACGCCCGGTTCCCCTCTCCGTGGGCGCGGACATCGTCGAGATCGGCTCCATGGCCCGTCTCCTCCGCCACGGGACGCCGCGCCTCCGCAGGGTCTTCACCCCCGCCGAGTTATCCGCGCGCGGCGGCCCGGCATCCGTGCGGCGGGACCTCCGCCTCGCCTGCGCCTTCGCCGGCAAGGAGGCGGTCTTCAAGGCGCTGGGGCGCGGGTGGGGGCAGGGGCCGCGGTGGCGCGAGGTCTCCGTGGTCAGGACGCCGGGAGGCCGCTGGGAGGTCCGGCTCTCGGGGGGGGCGGAGAGGAGGAGACGGGAGATGGGCGCGTCGTCGATCGAGCTCTCCGTCGCGAAGACGCGCGGGCACGCGGTGGCGTGCGCAATCCTGTACGGGTGATTCGATGCGCTGGATTCACATCGAGGAGTGGCGCGAGACCGCGGCGGGGGAGTCCGCCGAGGCGGTCCGCACGGTCCCGTCCGACCTCGACTTCATGCACGACCAGTATCCGTCGTTCCCCCTGATGCCCCACAGCCTCCTCATCGAGTCGATGGCGCAGACCGGGGGCATCCTGGTCGGCAAGCTCCACGGCTTCCGGCGCGATGTCATCCTCGCCAAGATCGACCGGGCCGTATTCACGGCGCTCACCCGCCCCGGCGACCGCCTCCAGGTGACCGCCAGAATCGAGGAGCGGCGGGAGGAGGGGGCGCGGGTCGCCTGCCGCATCACCCGCCAGGGTGAGGAGGTCGCGCAGGCGACGCTCTTCTTCGCGCTCCTCGGCGCCGAGGACGCCGGGAAGCTCGGTGCGCGCGGGTTCGTCTTCGAGGCGGGGACGTTCTCCCAATTCATCGGGGGCTGACCGCGGGGGCGAGCAGGTGGAGCGCGGCGCGCTGCTTCACCCGGTCGTCGAGGGAGAGGAGCATCTCCGCCACCGCGCGCGGGGGTGGCGGCGGGTCCAGCCGCTCGGCGCGCGCGCAGCCCCGGAGCCCGAAGGCGCGCGTTGCCATCCTGATCCCGTGCGTCACCAGCAGGCCGTTCGCCCCCTCCAGCGGAAGCCCCGACGCGAGCGTCCCCAGCGCGGCGAGCTCGAGCTGTTCCCGCACCCTGAGCTCGGGGATCGCCCCCGCCCCCTCCCTCAGGAGCGCGAGGTAGAGCAGCGCGGCCGCCCGCGCGTCGTTCACCGCCCGGTGCCACCCCTCGAAGGCGATGCCCATCAGGCGCGCCATATCCCCGAGACGGTGGCCGGGCGCGTCCGGGTGGAGCCACCGGGAGAGGGCGAGCGTGTCCTCGGCGCGCCCCCCCGCCTCGCGGCCGAGGCCGAGCAGCGTCTGCTGCCGGAGGAAGGCGAGGTCGAAGGGGGCGTTGTGGGCGACCAGGATGCGCCCCCCGCAGAAGCCGAGGAGTCCCCGCAGCGCGTCCGGGGCCGCGGGCGCGTCCCGCACCATCTCCTCCGTGATCCCCGTGATCCCGCTGATCTCCTCGGGGATGGGGCCGCCGGGTTTCACGAAGGTCGAGTAGGCCTCGACCTCGGCGCCGTCGGCGAACCTGACGGCGCCGATCTCGATGATCTCGTCCGCCCACGGGTCCCTGCCGGTGGTCTCGAAATCGAATGCGACGAAGTCGGACGGATAGTCCAAGGCGCCGCGGCGCGCCGCGGCGTCCACCAAGGCGAGCGCCGCTCCGGAAAGCGAGCATCCCGGGGGGGGACAAATCGAAACGCCCGCCCCGCCCTCGAGGATTCCGAGTCGTGTGCCCTGAACCGTCACCCGGAGGCTCGGCCGCGCGGGAACGGCGTCGAACAGATCGCCCTGCAGGCGGGGCGCGGGGATGTCGAGGCGGGCCGCGAGGGCCAGGACGATCGCCGCCGCAGCGACGGCATCCCCGGAATCCTCGACCGAGATCTCAACGGGGCGTTGCGCGGCGGCGGCGTCCAGGAGCGCCTCGACGGCGCCCTCGACGCCCGAAGGAGGGGGGGAAGGGAGGAGGGGGAAGCGCAGCGGCGAGGAGACCGCATACGGAGGTCGCAGTCGGTCCCTGAGGTATCCGTCGATGCACGCGGGAACCTTGAAAGGCTTCACATCCCCGCCGCCTTTGTCTGCGCCGAAAAAACGGCGGAGGGAGACCCGTTCGGGGTCCCCCTCCGCGCGCCCCATGCGACTCGCTATTCGATCTCCGCGGGCTTGGCTTCCTCCTCCTGCGGCTCCTCAACCGCTGCGGGAACCGAGGCCTTGGCGGCCTTCTTCTTGCCCACGCACAGATGCTCGCGCCACTTCTCGAGGGTCTTCGCGCCCACGCCCTTGACCCTGTCCAGGTCGTCGACGCTGCTGTACGGGCGCCCCTCGATGATGGCCTCGGCCTTCTTCTCGCCGATGCCCTTGACCGTTCTCAACTGGGCCGCTGTCGCCGTGTTGATGTCCACCTGTCCCTCTTTGCACTGCGCCTGAAGGGGCGAGACGCACAGCAACGAGGCGACCACCGCCAGAAGCACCACTGCTGCCAGGCACCTCATGGATACACCTCCTTTCCCTGATCCGAAAAGCATAGCATGCCCCCCTGTGGGCGGCAAGTCCCAAAAAGCCGCCGAGCCCGCCGGACCGGCTGGCTCGACGGCCCCCGGCGCACCGGCCGTCCCCGCCGTTTACGGCGTGACGGTCTCGTAGATCATCGGCGGCTTTTTCGCGGGCGAGCCCTGGATGCGGAACGCCCTCTGGAGACGCCCGCGGACGGCGTCGGCCTTCTTCTGGTCGTTGTAGTGGACGGTCAGGAGACTCTCGCCCTTTTTCACCGCATCGCCGATCTTCTTGTTGACGGTAAAGCCCACCGCCATGTCGATCTTCGCATCCACGCTGTCGCGCCCGGCCCCGAGCGCCACGCCGCAGAGACCGACCTCGAGGGTGTCCACGGACCCGATCCATCCGTCCTGCGCCGCGACGATCTCCCCCCGGTGCGCGGCGGTGGGGAGCATATCCGGGTTGTCCACGACCGACGGGTCGCCGCCCTGCCGGGCGACCATCTGCCTGAACTTCTCGAGGCCCTTGCCTCCCGACAGGTTCTCCTCGGCGATGCGGCGCCCCTCATCGACGTTCCCGGCGACGCCGCCGAAGACCATCATCCACTGGGCGAGCCCGAGCACGAGCTCCTTCAGATCCTCCGGACAATCGCCCCTGAGCGCCCGGATCGTCTCGCGTATCTCGAGGGCGTTGCCGATCTCGCGGCCCATCGGCTGGTTCATGTCGGTGATGAGGGTCACGACATCCTTTCCGGCGTTCTTCGCCACGGCGGTCATCGTGCGGGCGAGCTCCTCGGCGAGCGGCATCGTGCTCATGAAGGCGCCGTTGCCGGTTTTGATGTCGAAGACGAAGGCGTCGGGTCCCGCGGCGAGCTTCTTGCTCATGATGCTGCCGCAGATGAGCGGGATGCTGTCCACCGTGGCGGTCACGTCCCTGAGCATGTAGATCTTCTTGTCGGCCGGGGCGAGCGAGCGGGTCTGCCCGATGATGGCGAGCCCGGTGGCCTTGATCGCCTCGACGAACTCCGCCTCCGTGAGGTCGGTGCGGAATCCGGGGATCGACTCGAGCTTGTCGAGCGTTCCGCCGCTGTGACCGAGGCCGCGGCCGCTCATCATCGGGATCGGGATGCCGCTCGCCGCGACGATCGGGGCCAGAACCAGGCTCGTCTTGTCGCCGACCCCGCCGGTGGAGTGCTTGTCCACGGTCTTCCTGCCGATCGCGCCCAGGTCGATCGTGTCCCCCGAGCGGAGCATCGCCATCGTGAGCGCCGTGGTCTCCTCCGGCGCCATCCCGCGGATGAAGACCGCCATCAGAAACGCCGCCATCTGGTAGTCGGGGATGGCGTCCTTCGTGTACCCCTCGATCATGAACTCGATCTCGCGGTCCTCCAGGCGTTTCCCGTCCCGCTTCTTGAGGATGATCTCGTACGCGCGCATCGTCGGCGCCCTCCCGTGGATGGTGGTGCGTGCAGCGTGCAGGGTGCCATGGTAGACGATCGCGCGCGGCGGAGTCAACGCCGAAGATCGACGAAGATCGACCGGGGGCCCCGTTGCAGGATTGAAGCCCCTCCCCGGCGATGGTACCATGGTGCCACGCCGCGCACGGCGGCGGGAGGAAACCGCTAAATGGACGATGCCAAAGGCCTCCTCGCGGCCCTTGCGGCCGTCGTGGGAGAGGACCACGTCGTGTCGGCGCCGGAGGAGCTCGCCTGCTACGGCGTCGACGCCGCGAAGGTGCGCGCCGTGCCCGACGTCGTCGTGCGGCCCGCCACCGCCGCGGAGGTCTCCGGCGTGCTCCGCCTCGCCAACGAGCGGCGCGTGCCCGTCTACCCTCGCGGGGCCGGTTCCGGGCTCACCGGGGGCGCGTCCCCGCTGCGCGGCGGCATCGCGCTCGAGATGGCGCGGATGAACCGCATCCTCTCCGTCGATCCAGACGACCTGGTCGCCGTCGTCGAGCCCGGGGTGGTCCTCGCCGACCTCCAGGCCGCCGTCGAGCGGAAAGGCCTCTTCTACCCGCCGGACCCGGCGAGCAGCGGGTTCTGCACCGTCGGGGGGACGCTTGCGGCGTGCGCGGGGGGGCTCCACTGCGTGAAGTACGGCGTGACCCGCGACTACCTCCTCTCGGCGGAGGCGGTGCTGCCGACCGGGGAGATCGTCCACACGGGGAGCCGGACCCTGAAGAGCGTGGTCGGGTACGACCTTGGCCGCCTCCTGGTCGGCTCCGAGGGGACGCTCTGCGTCTTCACCCGCGCCGTCCTGCGCCTCATCCCCCTCCCGGCGTGCGTGCGGACGGTGATGGCGTTCTTCCGGCGTGTCGACGACGCCGTGGACGCGGCGCACGGCGTCATGCGGAGCGGCATCCTGCCCAGGACGCTCGAGCTGATGGACGAGATGACCATCCGGTGCATCGTGGCCTATAAGCCGTTCCCGATGCCGTCGGGCACCCGGGCGATCGTCCTCGCGGAGTCCGATGGCAGCGCGGAGGAAGCGTCCCGGGAGGTTGGGCGCATGGCGGGGCTCCTTGAATCCTCCTCCGCGCTCGCCGTCGACTGTCCGCCTGACCGGGCGGAGGCCGACCTGCTCTGGGAGATACGCCGGGCGGCGTCTCCGGCCCTCTATGCCTTGAGCCCGGGCAAGCTGAACGAGGATGTCTGCGTGCCGCTGAGCGGGATGAAGGATCTGCTCCGCGGCGCCGCCGCGATCGCGGAGCGGAACCGGGTCGCCATCGCCTCGTTCGGGCATGCGGGCGACGGAAACATCCACGTGAACATCCTCTACGACACCGCGGACGCGGCGGAGCGGGGGAGGGCGGAGAAGGCGGTCGAGGAGCTGTTCCGCCTGGTGCTGGAGGCGGGGGGGAGCATCTCGGGCGAGCACGGGATCGGCACCGCCAAGGCCCGCTTCCTCAGCTGGGAGGTCGGGGCGCGCGAGATCGCCCTGATGCGGAGCATCAAGCGACTCCTCGACCCGAATGAGATCCTCAATCCGGGCAAGATATTCCCGGACTGATTCCGAGGGAACCGGGCCGGGCCCCGCGCGCGGTGCGGGCGGCGGTTCGGAGGGGGCGCGCCCCATGGCGACGGATCCGTGCATACACGAGCTGCGGCAGGAGATCGCGCGCTGCGCGCGCTGCGGGAAATGCCGCGCCGTGTGCCCGACGTTTCTCGCCACCAGGGACGAAGCGCGGGCAGCCCGCGGGCGCATCAACCTGATGGAGTCGATCCTCGACGGCGCCGCGCCGTTCAGCGCGCGCGCAGCCGAGCTGCTGACGAGCTGCTACGGGTGCACGCGCTGCGTGGAGCAGTGCCCCAGCGGCGTCCGCGTCGATCTTCTGATGCAGCGCGCCCGGGAGATGGCGGCGCGCCGGTTCGGCATCCCGCTCCCCGCGCGCCTGCTGTTCCGGCACGTCCTCCCCCGCCGCCGGCTCTACGACGCGGCGGTGCGTCTCGCGCGCTTCACCCAGCGGTTTCTCCGCAGGAGTCGGGCGCAGCCGCTGCGCCACCTTCCGCTCCTCTACGAAGGGCGGCGCAGCGTCCCCGCGCTCGCCCGGCGTTCGGCGCTGCATTCGCTTCCGGAGCTGCACAAGGGGCGCGGGGAGATCAAGGTCTCGCTTTTCCTCGGCTGTCTGCTCAACTACGTCTATCCCGACATCGCCGCGTCGATTTTGAAGATCCTTTCGCTGCACGGCGTGGACGTGATCGTCCCGAAGGCCCAGCTCTGCTGCGGGGCGCCGGTACTGGCCTCCGGCGACGAGGAGGCGGCGCGCCGCCTCGCCCGGCGCAACCTGTCCTGTCTAGAGCCGGGGAAGGTGGACGCGGTCGTCTTCGGGTGCGCCTCGTGCGCCCTCACGATGAAGCGGGACTATCCGCGGCTGCTCGGGGGGGCCGAGGCGCTCGCGGCGAAGATCACCGACATCTCCGAGTTCATACACGCGCGCCTCGGCTACAGCAACCTCCCCCTCGACGACACGGTCACCTACCACGATCCGTGCCACCTGCGGTGGGGCAGGGGGGTGGGGGAGCCGCCCCGGGAGGTCCTCCGGCGGAGTGCCCGTTACGTGGAGATGGACAGGGCGGGGGACTGCTGCGGTCTCGGCGGCAGCTTCAGTCTCTCCCACTACGATATCTCCTGTCTCCTGGGGGAGGCGAAGGTCGCCTCGATCCGCGCGAGCGGGGCAACCATCGTGGCGACCTCCTGTCCGGGCTGCATCCTCCAGCTCGAGGACCAGCTCGCGCGGCAGGGGATGGGAAATCCCGTGGTGCACGTCGCCCAGCTGTACGAGAGGAGCTTCCTGAAGGGGCGCCTGCCGCTGCCCGGCAGCTCCTCGTCCTCCTCCGGGTTCCTCACCTTGAGCAGGTGACAATCCCCGGTTCAGGCGCATCATCCGCCCCGCCCCGGGGCTCCTTCCGTTCCGGTTGTCGGCCTCGCGCCTCGTATCGCGTGCACGAGAGCGGCGCAACCAAGGTTGACAGTGACAACCGGCGTTGACACCCTCCCCGCGCCTGTCCCCGGCATCCCGCACGAACCGGCATCGTTGCGTTTTGCGCCCGAACACGTTGTGTGCTGTACGCGGCCAGGCCGGTCGCGGCGGCTTGGGCACGAATCTTGCTGTAGTAGACAGATGCGCCCGCGTCGGCGTAGGCGCACGAGGCGCACGGAAAGCGGGGGCGAAGCCGGGGCAGCCGTGAGCGCGCGTCGCGTCCTGCATCGTCTATCTCCGGCGGTTCGGCGCCGCGCGGCGTTGGCGGCGGCGCTCGTCGCCCTGCTGTCCGCGCCGGCCGGCGCGCAGAAGGCCGAGAAGACGGCGCTCCGCTGCTGGCGCTGCGGGGAGGTGTTCACCGTCCTCCAGCAGGCTTCGGCGGGGCGCTGTCCCGCGTGCCGCACCGTCTGCAGGAGGGTGGAGGAACCGGGGCTCCTCAAGATCCACTGCCTCGACGCGGGCGCCTCCGGCTGCTCGTTCGTCTGCCGCTGTCCCGGAGGGGAGACGGCGGTCTTCGTCGGCGGGCGGGACGGCGAGGGCGAGCGGATCGCCGGCTACCTGGCGGAGCTGGGCGTCGGCGAGATCGCCGTGCTGATCGGCGCGGAGCCGGAAGGCGGCTGCCTGCGCTCGGTCGTGGAACTGATGCGGCGCTTCAAGGTCGCGCAGCTGTTCGACCCGGGCTTCGGGAGCGGGGAGGCGCGCTACGCGGAGTATATCGACCTGCTCAGGAGAGAGGAGGTCGACTACCGGGTGGTGCGGGCGATGGAGAACCTCGCCCTGGGGCCGGTCAGGATGTACGTCGTGCGCGCGGGATCGTTCGGGGACGAGGCGGCGGGGGGCAGGCGCGTGAGCCTCTGCATCGTCCACGGAGGCAACTCGTTTTTGCTCTCCAGGGGCGCGCGCGCCGGCGCGGCGCCCGCGCAGCCGCCCGTGGACGCGGCGCTCCCCGGATTCCTCTTTACGGGCGACGTCGCGGAGCTGAAGGCGTGCGGCGCCCCGTACGGCCCGCGCGGCGCGCTGGTGCTGGAGAGCAACGGCGTCGGCATCGGCGTCAAACAGTTCGGGCGGATCACCGTCGCCTCGGCCGGCGGGTCGGACGCGGGGGGAGGGCCGGGTCCGCCTGCACAGGGCGCCGCGGCCGCCCGTTCCGCCTCGAAGGAGAGGATCAACATCAACAGCGCCTCGGCGCAGGAGCTCGACGCCTTGAGCGGGATAGGGGCGGCGAAGGCCGCGATGATCGTCGAGTTCCGGCAGGCGAACGGGAGATTCAACCGCATCGAGGATTTGAAGAAGGTCCCCGGTATCGGGGAGAAGCTCTTCCAGCGCAACAGGGACCGGATCTGCGTCGACTGAGAGGCGAGGGCCCTCTCCCCGGACGCCCGCCCCCGCTGTGGTATACTCTGGGCGATGAGTGTGCGCACCCTCCGCCGTGCGCGGGCCGCCGCGGCAGCAGGCCCGGGCGCGGCCGCCCTGATCCTCGCCGCCCTCCTGCCGGGCATCGCCGCGGGGGCGGCGATCCCCGCGCCGCCGGCGGGGGGCGGTTCCGCCTCTTCACGGCAACCGGGGGTCGTTGCCGTTCCGCCGTCACCGCCATCCCCGACGCCGTCCGTTGTCCCCTCCCCGCCGCCGCTCGAGACGCAGGGGGCGTCCACGGAGTTTCTTCTGCGCTGGGACCGGCGGTACCGGCTCGTGGATCCGGAGGTGGATCCGTCGCGCCGCGGCGCCTCGAAGGATTTCGCACGGGGGATCGCCGAGCTCAAGAAGGCGATCCTTACGGGCATCCCCGACGAGGGGATGTACTACCGTCTCGGCTACTGCTACGAGAAGCTGGGGGATCTCGAGCGGGCGCTGGACGCCTATCGGCGCGCCGCCCCGGACGAGGCGCCTGAAGGGGACGGAGAGTTCGCCTGCGCGCTCGCCTATCGGCTCGGTCTCGTGCTCGCTCGGATGGGGAAGCACGCGGAGGCGGCGGCGGAGTTCGAGAAGGCGCTCGCCTGTCCCGCCCTGGCCGCCGCCGCGCGCAACAACCTCGGCAGCTGCTACCGCGTCCTCCACCTGAAAAGGAAGGCGATCGATGAGTTCGAGGCCGCCGCGGCGCTCGATCCGCGGATGGCCGAGGCGCACCTGAACCTGGGCATCACGCAGGCCGAGCTGGGGCGGACCGATGCCGCCGTGGAATCGCTCCGCAGGGCGCTGGGGCTGGACCCCCGTCTTCGTGGCGCGGCATACAGTCTCGGCGTCGTGCTCGCCGCGCGGGGCGACGCACGGGGAGCGGAGGAGGCGCTGAGGGCGGCCGCCGCGGCGTTCCCTGACGACGAGAAGACGCACCTCGCCCTCGCGCGGCTCTACCTCGATTCCGGACGGAAGGAGGAGGCGCGGCGCGCCGCCCGCAGCGCCTTCGCCCTCATGCCGGTGCTGCGGGCCGAGAATCTCGACCTCGACACCGCCCTCGGCGGGGAGGCGCCCGCCCCGGCCGCATCCCCCGCCCCGGGGCGGGAGGAGGACGAGGAGCTCCTCGGGCGGGCGCGCGCCGCCGTCGCGGGGGGGGACCGGGCGGAGGCGGAGCGCCTCTTCTCGGCGCTGCTGAGGCGGAACCCGTCCTCCGCGGCCGCGTGCCTCGGCCTGGCGTTCCTCAGCGAGTTCTCCGGTTCCGAGCGCTACGGCGCGGGGTTCCCGGAGGAGCGGTGTATCGGCTACTACCGCAGGGCGCTGGAGGCGCAGCCGGGGATGAGCACGGCCTGGTTCGGCCTTGGGAATGTCTACGAAAAGATCGGCAGGCACGCGGAGGCCGCGGATGCGTTCCGGAGGGCGGGGGAGCTCTCCCCTGAGATGCGCTTCGCCTGGTACAACCTCGGCGTCTGCTACATCCGCCTCGGGAAGAGGGAGGAGGCGGAGGCGCAGTTCCGCAGGGCGCTCGCGCTCGACCCCGCGTTCGCCGACGCCCGCTTCCAGCTCGGCGAGGTCCTCGCGTCGCGTCGCGACTACGGGGGGGCCATCGCGGAGTACGAGAAGGTGATCGATCTCGTCCCCTCCCACGCGGATGCGCACTACAGCCTCGCGCGGATCTGCCACCGGGAGGCGGCCGATTCGAAAGCGGCCGCCGAGCATTACCGCGCCTACCTGGAGCTGCGGCCGGACGCGCCGGACGCGGCGGAGGTACAGGGCTGGATCGAGGAGATGGAAGGGGGGGGCTGACCGGCGCGCGGCGCCTTCTCGGCGGCGGGCCGGGGGCGGCGCGGTGAACGGGTGGGCGGGCCGGGCGGCACTGTGCGATAATGGGGGAGACGGGGGAGGGCGGCCGCATGGGACGGAGCGGGATCCGGAGGAGTCGGGGGCGGGCCGGGGAGGAGCCGGAACGCCGGGCCACGCCGGTCCTGTACCTTTCCCTGACCGCCGCCGTCTCCGCGCTGCTCGCCGCGGCCGCCGCGGGCCTCTGGCTTCTGCTCGCCCCGCATCTCGCCGCATGGCACCCGTCCGCCGCGGCGGCCTCCTGGTGCGCGCTGGCGGCGCTCGCCGCCGCATGGGGCGCGTACATCGCCGTCGAGGGGCTCTCCGCCGGGCTTGGGAAGGACCTTCTGGGGCGGGCGCCCGGGGTCCGGCGGGCGCTCCTGGGCGCGTGCTACCCGCTTTGCCGCGCGGCGGGACGCCTCCTCGGCCGCTCCGCCGAAGCGGTCGGGGCCTCGTTCATCGCCTACAGCAACGCCCTGGCGGTCCGGGGGGCGGCGCGTCCGGGAGGCGGGGGCCTGCTCGTTCTTCTTCCCCGCTGCCTCCAGCGCGAGGGGTGCGCGCAGGCGGTCAGCATGGATGTGCGGAACTGCCGCCGGTGCGGCGGATGCGATCTCTCGAACCTCGTGCCCCTGATGGAGCGGTACGGGTTCCAAATGGCGGTCGCGACCGGCGGGCGGCTCGCGCGGGCGCTGGTGCGGGACCTGAAGCCGTCCGGGGTGATCGCGGTCGCCTGCGAGCGCGAACTGCTCGAGGGGATCGCGGGCATCGGGGGCATTCCGGTCCTCTGCATCGCCAATCGCAGGCCCGAGGGGCCGTGCAGGAACACGCGGGTGGACCTCGAGGAGTTCGAGTCGGCGGTGCGTCGTCTCGCGGAGAGGTGAGGAGGGCGTGAACGAGGTGAAGGGGATCGAGTTCGTCGCGGGCGGCGCGGAGCTGCTGCCGCGCGTCCGGCCGCTCTGGGAGGAGCTCAATCGCCACCAGCGCGGGCTCTCGACGCACTTCGCGGACAGGTTCGCGGGATTCAGCTTCTCGTTCAGGGAGGCGGCGCTCCTCGAAAAGGCGCGCCGCGGCGCCGTGCGGATAGAGCTGGCCGTCCTCCCCGGAGTCGGGGACGCGGCCTACTGCGCCGGTTCCGTCCAGTCCAACGGGGACGGGGAGATCGACTCGCTCTTCGTCGACGAGCGATTCCGCGGGCGCGGGATCGGAAGCGAGCTCGTGCGGCGGGCGCTGGACTGGATGGACGGGGAGGGGGCGCTGGCGCGGTCGGTCGTCGTGGCGGAGGGAAACGAACGGGCGCGCGCCTTCTACGCGAGGTTCGGCTTCCTCCCGTTCAGCGTCACGCTCGCACGCAGGGATCCGGCGAGGCGCGGTTGACGAGGCGAGGGCCTTCCGCCCCGCGCGCGCCGCGGCGGGGGGCGTGCGTGCGCCGGTTCCGGGCGGCGGCACGGAGGCGCGCCTCGATCGGCAACCGATCGCGCCGTTATTTATCCTTGCCGGTCGGCGGGGGTATGCGATAATGTCCCTTGCGTCATGCACCGGGTCACCTACTCCAAAGAGGGGCTGATTAGGTTCATCTCCCACCTCGATCTCATCAGGCTCTGGCACAGGGCGTTCAGGAGAGCCGGCCTGCCGGTGAGGATGTCGCGCGGATTCACGCCGCATCCGTCCGTGTCGTTCGGCCCGCCCCTGCCGCTTGGCGTGGCGGGACAACGGGAGATGCTCGACGTCGCGTTCGACGTCGGCTGCGACCTCTCGGGGGCGCGGGAACGGCTTCAGCAGGCCCTCCCCGCCGGGGTTCGCGTCGTCGAGCTCCGGCCGGTCCCGGAAGACGGCCCGTCGCTCTGCGCGGAACTGGATCGCGCGACGTACGAGGCGGAGCTGTGCGGCGCCGAGGCGAACGGCGCCGCGGAGAAGATCGCGGCCGCGCAAGCCGCCGCGAGCATCGTCGTGAAGAAGCATACCGCGAAAGGGGAGCGGTACCGCGACATACGTCCCCTTGTGCACCGGCTCGAATGCGGAGAAGGCCCCGGGGGCACCGTCCGGCTCACCTGCACGGTCGGCGTCGGGGACAAGGGGAACCTGAACCCGCACGAGCTTCTCGAGGCGCTGCTCGGGGTGCCGGCGGAGCGCGCGAGGGAGATCCCCGTCACGCGCACGGCGCTCCACACGAGCAGGGACACGTCACAGGACAGGCCGCGCGGGCCTGCGTTGAAGAGGCGGTGACCGGACACGCGGCCGCCGTCGGAGCCACCTGATGCAACGTACGTTCGGAACGGTGACAGGGCGCGAAAGCGGCGGGGGCCGGGACACGGCCGCCCGGCCGCCCTGGGAGGCGATCCTCCCGGTCTTTCGGCGCGCCCGCCCTCTCCGCACGGCTCCGTGCAACGCGTCGCGCGGACCGGAAAGGATCCAGTTCGATGGACCGGCAGATCATCATCAGCGTCGAGCCCCGCGAGACCCGCGTGGGCATACTGGAGGACGGCAAGCTCCAGGAGATACTCATCGAGCGTGCGCAGGAGAAGACGCTCGTCGGCAACATCTATAAAGGGGTGGTCCGGAACGTCCTCCCGGCGATCCAGGCCGCCTTCGTGGACATCGGGCTCGATCGCAACGGCTTCCTCCACGCCTCCGACATCACCAGCGAGGTGGCCGCCTGCAGGGAGATCGCGGGCGAGGAGGTCGAGGGGATCGAACTCTCCCCGAGGGAGCTGAAACGGGAGCCGATCGACACGCTGATCCAGAAGGGCCAGGAGGTGCTGGTCCAGATCATCAAGGAGCCGATCGGCACCAAGGGCGTCCGCCTCTCCACCAACCTCTCCATAGCCGGCCGCTACCTGGTGATGATGCCCGGTGCGCGGCAGATCGGGATCTCCCGGCGCATCGAGGAGCAGGCGGAGCGCCGCCGGCTCCGGCAGATCCTCCGCGAGATTCAGCCCCCCCACGACGTCGGGTTTATCGTCCGCACCGTCGGCCAGGGCGCATCGCGGGAGGAGTTCGAGAAGGATATCCGCTACCTCACCGACCTCTGGCGCGGCATCCAGCGGCAGGCCCCGCAGGCGGCCTGTCCCTCCCTCGTGCACGAGGAGCTCAACCTCGTCCTCCGCGTGCTCCGCGACTCCCTCACCGAGGACGTATCGAAGATCGTCGTGGACTCCAAGGACGAGCACGCCGCCATCGCGCGCTTCGTCGACGCCCTGATGCCGAACATGGGGGCGAAGATCGTCTACCACGGCGACCGCGACCATGTCTTCGACAGTTACGGGATCGAGAAGGAGATAGAGAAGGCGCAGCGCCGGAAGGTGTGGCTCAGGTGCGGCGGCTACCTGATCGTCGACCAGACCGAGGCGATGGTGGTCATCGACGTGAACAGCGGCCGGTGCCTGAACAAGCGCAACATCGACGACACCATCCTCGAGACCAACATGCAGGCGGTCGAGGAGGCTGCGCGCCAGATACGGCTCCGCAACATCGGGGGGATCATCATCATCGACTTCATCGACATGCATTTCCGCAAGCACCAGCGGATGGTCGAGAAGGCGATGGAGCAGGCGGTGCGGCGGGACAAGGCCAAGACCAACATCTTCTCCCTGTCGCCGCTGGGGATACTCCAGATGACGCGCGAGCGGGTGAAGGAGAGCCTGAGCGAGGCCGTCTACGAGGCCTGCCCCTACTGCGGCGGCGGCGGCAAGGTCAAGTCGGCGGAGAGCATGAGCATCGAGGTGCAGCGCCTGGTGAAGCTGGCGCTGCGCGGGACCCGAAGGTTGCGGCGGCTGCCGATCCGCGTCCAGGCCCACCCGAGCGTCTGCCGGCTCCTCGAGCACGGGGACCGGGAGGCGCTGCGGGAGCTCGAGGAGCACTATCGCGGGACCGTCACGATCGAGCCGAGGGAGGAGTTCCACATCGAGACGGTGAAGCTCGTCAACGAGCGGACCGGGAAGACGCTGCGGGAGGAGTAGGGCGCTCAGGCCGCCCGGACGAACGCCATCACGATCTCGAACAGGATGAGCAGCACGATGATCAGTTCGAGCAGGTTGGAGCGCATGTTGTAGGCGCGCATCGTGAGGGTGTCGGAGATTTCGCCTAGCGCCGCGAGCTTGCGGTCGAGCCCCCGCTTCCATTCGTTGAGATAGAGGCGCGCGCCGATGGCGCGGTGCACCCGCGCGGCGTAGAGGGTGTCGATCGCCTTGAGCGAGTTGTCGATCTGGTCGGTGAGCCAGACGACCTCCGCCATCAGCAGCATCGTGCGCTTGGAGAGACGGCGCACCCCCGTCCCGACGAGGGTCGACCCGCGCCCCCCCTCCCGGCGGATGTCGCGTTCCAGCGCGTCCAGCTCCCCGTCCAGCCACCAGTCGTAGTACCGCATCTCGAGGAGCTGGGTGTTGGCGAACTCGATGATGTGGATATGGTCGGTGTGCTCCTCCCGGTCGTAGATGAACGCCCGGTCCCAGTCCACCACGAGCAGGTCGTCGGGGTAGTAGGAGATGCGGTTCGAGAGGGCGTTGGCCGTCTCCTGGGCGCTCAGCGGACGCTCCTCGGCCCTGAGGATCCTCGCGATCTCGTCTCCGTGCCGTTCGATCAACTCCTGTTCGGTCAGCGGCTCGTCCAGGCGTGTGACATGGATGATGGTATAGTCCTCCACGAGGTCGCTCTCGATCGGGCGGTGGAGGGCGGGGGCGACGATGCCGCGCACCTTCCGGAGGTAGTGCGCCGAGAGCGCGGGGAACGGCCCCTCCTCGGAGAGCTCCGCGGAGAGGGCGGCGAGCGTCTCGAGGCCGCCGTGGAACGGCAGCGAGAAGCGGAGGCTGACCACGCCGTAGTCGAAGACGCGCGCCTGCACCGACACGGACACGGCCGCATGGCGGAGCCGCACCTTCTCCTCGCCGAGCCGGATGATGAGCGGCAGATTCTCGAAGCGGAGGTAGTGGCTCCTGGAGCGGCGCATCGACAGGACCCCCTCGGTCTGCTGCGCGCTGAGGAGCCTCTCGAGCGTGTCCACCTTCACCGCGTAGGCGAGCTCGTGGCAGTAGAAAAGATGTACGGCGCCCCTGACGACGGGGCCGCGGCCGCGCGTGGTCATTCGTCTCCTCCAACGATACAGTATACCAGAGTTCAGGGAGGGGGGCGTCTCCGGAAGGCCCGTATTGCGGGGGCCGGCAGTCCGTGCTACATTGAAAAACAAAGGGAAACGTTCGATGCCGCGTCTGCAAAAAGTCCTCCTCATCGTCGTCGCCTGCGTCCCGTGGGGCGCCCCCGCCGCCGGCGCGCCGAGGGAGCTTCTCCGCTTCGAGCGCGGCGATTCGTTGGAGACGCTCCGCTTCAAGATCAGGCACAACGGCTACTCGTTCACGGTCGGCCGCACCTGGGTCTACGATCTCTCCCCGGATGCGCGGGAGGCGATGCGCGGCCGCCGTCCGGGCGCGGTCGTCGCCTCCGCCGCGGACGACATCGGCCCGCTGGCCAACCGCCTCGGGGAAACGCTCCCCGAAAAGTTCGACTGGCGCGACCTCGCCGGACGCTCCTACATAGGCCCGATCCGGAACCAGGGGACCTGCGGCTCGTGCTACGCCTTCGCCGCGGCGGCCGCGGCGGAGGGGACGTACAATTTCGCCCTCGGCATGTACGACGGCGCCTGCGTCGATTTCTCCGAGGCGTTCATCGTCTGGTGTCTCGGCGCACTGCCGGAGTACCAGACCCACCTCTACGGCTGCGGCGGCGCCGATTACAAATACGCGGAGCTCGACGCCCTCACCCGCGAGGGGATTCCGTTCGAGTCGGTGTTTCGGTATGCCGACGAGGATTCGCAGGCGTGCCCCGACGCGGCCCGTGCCGCCCCGCGGGCGGTGTTCAAATCCTGGCACCGGATCACCAGCGGCGACATCGAGGCGATCAAGACCGCGATAAACGCCTACGGCCCGGTGGACGCGGCGGTTTTGACGAACGATGCGTTCCTCGCCTATACGGGAGGCGTCTACGATGACGCCAACACCGACTGTCCGGATGGCGACCAGACGGAGACGGACCACGCGGTCTCGCTTGTGGGATGGGACGACAGCCCCCCGGATGGCGGAGGGGGATACTGGATCCTGCGGAACTCGTACGGACGGGACTGGGGCGAGGACGGCTACATGCGGATACGCTATGGCGCCGCGAGGGTCTCATGCGCGGTCAGCTACCTTGTCTACGACGCCTCCGCGGGCCCGGTGCCCACGCCGGTCCCTCCGGTGCTCCTCTCATGCGCCCCCGACCCTCCCACGGTGGGAGCCCCGTTCACCGTCGACGTGACGGTACAGCCCTGGTCGGGGCGGACGGTGGATGCGTGGGCGGTCATTTTCAGTCCGCAGGGCGCCGTCTACTCGTTCAATCCCGCCGATCCCGCCTCCCTCCTGAACCGTGCCGCGCCGCTGGCCGTCTCCATCCCGGGGCTCGCGGGCGCGTATTCGCATCGGCTGCTCGCCCTGACCGTCCCGCAGGGCGTTTCCGGGGGCTACCGGATCGTCGCCGGGCTCGTGCCGGCGGGCGTGGCGCCGACCGGTCCCGAGAGCGCGGTCGACGGCTATCTGGCGCAGCGGGAGATCGTCGTCCCCTGATGCGCGGGAGCTGACGCGCCGGATCTCCTCGCGTCCCGCCGCGTCGGAGCGCCGCCGCCGGCGGAGACAAGCCCGATGGAGCGGTTCGCCCTCGCGCGGTGCCTCCCCGCCACTCTCGCCTGCGCCGCGCCCGGCCCGCTCCGATGCGTCCGAGAAACCGATCATGCGGCCGGGGATCGAGATTCCGCGCCGATGGATGGAGGAGGACCCCGCCCTCCCCGAGGCCTCTTCCTGCTCCCTCCGGTGGCGGAACCTCGGCCGCGGCGCCCGCCGCCTCGAGGGGGGCGGGGTGAGCGCCGTGAGCCCGCGCACCCCCTCGGGCGCCCGCGCCTGCATCGGCTCGGTTCACCGCGCCGCGTTCACGATGCGCCGAATCGGCGCGGTTGATTCAGGGCGGCGGGTGTGCTACAAAAGGGCGAGCAGCAACCGGGAGGTTTGCCATGGCGGTGCGCGCGTACATATTCGTGGAGGTCACGCAGGGCAAGGCGCTTGAGATCAGGGACCGGGTCGCGGTCATCCGCGGCGTGAAGGAGGTGCACTCGGTCACGGGCCCCTACGACCTGATCGCCCGCGTGGAGGGGGACGACATCGGGATGCTCGGGGAGTTCATCGTCTCGCAGATACAGAACGTCCCCGGCGTGGTGCGGACGCTGACGAACATCATCGTGGAGTGAGGGGGAACCGAGGCGGTGATACCAAGCGGAGCGGTGCGGATGACAAAGATCGGATCGGTTCGGATGGCGGCCGCGGCGCTGCTGCTTTCGGGGGCGGGCCTGTGCTGCGGGTGCGACCGGCTGCAGGGGGTGCTCGACTCGCTCGGCGGGGTCTTCGGGGGCGCGGCGGCGTCGGGGAAGAGGAGCGCGCTCGCGAGCGATCATGCGCGGGTGCTGCGCAGGTTCGGGGAGCCGCGCGAGAAGATCGGGGTGGGGAGGAAACCCCGCACGGAGAACGGCATCAGCCACGACCGCAAGTGGAACTACTACTACCCCTCCCGGCCCGGCGCCAAGCCGGTGATGCGGACCGTCTACTTCCTGAACGACCGGTGCGTCGGCTCGGTCATCCACCAGCCCGACGGAAAGATCAGGAAGGAGACCCTCCGGTTCAGCTACTGAATCCGGCCGTCCGGGCGTCCCCCGCCGCGCGCGCCTACTCCACCATCCCCGCCGCGTCCAAGGCGCGCTCCCCCTCGACGATCTCGGCGTCGCTCGGGGCCTCGGACGGCGGGGGAGGGAGGGGAGGCGCGTCCGCGGGGACGAGCTGCGGTTCGGGATCGGGGGGCGCCCCGGCGGGCAGGGCCACCTGCTCGGTCACCGTCTCCACTCCCGGCGGGGGGACCAGCATCTGCCCCATCGCCTCCACCTTCACCTTCCGGTCCTTCTTCTTCCCGTCCGCCCCGAGGAAGGTCAGCTTGATCGAGTCCTTCAGCATCGAGGGGATCCGCACCGCGAACGAGCCGTCGGCGGCGACCATCCCGGCGGCGCTCTGCTTGGTCTTCTTGCTCTGCGCCATCACCCGCACCGGCGCCAGCCCGCCGATCACGGTCCCCGGCGCCCCTTGGACGACGACGAACCCCTGCGCGTCGATCGGGCTCACGGCGATGGTCTCCTTGACGATTTTGATGTCGACCCCGCCGGCGTGCGCGGCGCCGGCGAGGAGGAGAAGAACGGCTGCTGCTGCGATCGTCTTCATGCGGTGCGGCCCCCTCGTGTTGTCCGGTTTCCCAGAGCAGTATACCCGAGCCCGCGCGCGGAGGGCAACGGGGAACGGCGACCCCTTCGGCGCCGCGGACGCGTCGGCGCGCGGGGTTTCCCACGGCGCGGTTGCGTCTGCCGCTCGCAGGGCATATACTACCCCCCGCTGCGCAACGGAAGGAATGCGAAATGGACACGCTGAAGACGAAGGCGGTGGGGCGGATCGAGGAGGCGATGCGGGGCGTCGAGGATGGGTCGCTGCGGCACCGGATCTTGAAGAGCGCCAAGGAGTTCAAGGTTTCATGGGTGGAGCTCGGCAGGGCGCTCTACACGGCATGGAAAGACAAGCTGTTCAAGTCGTGGGGCTACACGACCTTCGACGCCTACACCGCCGGGGAGATCGGCATACGGAAGGCGACGGCGCTGAAGCTCCTCAAGTCGTACTACTTCCTCGAGAAGGAGCGCTCGCCGTACCTCGACGAGGAGTACCTGGACTCCTCCGAGGCGGTCAGGGTGCCGCCGGTCGAGTCGATCGACCTCCTGCGGCGCGCGAAGGAGGGGAAGAAGATCGACGAGGAGGATTATGCGGCGCTGCGCTCGTCGGTCTTCGAGAAGGGGAACGACCCCGGCGACGTCAAGCGCGAGCTCACGCGGATGATCACGCAACGGCGGGAGCTCGATCCCGACGAGGCGTTCGCGACGCGGCAGCGGGCGGCGCTGAAGCGGCTTCTCGGGACGCTCCGGTCGCTCGCTCGGGAGGCGGAGGTCTCCACGCTCCTCTCCGCGGCGCTGCTCCGGGAGATCGCGGGGCTTGTGCAGAGACTCGAGGCGGAACTCGGCGGCGCGGCGGGACGGGGGGAGGAGCGATGAAGGACCGGACCGCGACCGTCGCGGCGCTCAAAGGGGCGGTGGCGCGCTTCATCCGCGCGCGGGAGTGGGAGCAGTTCCACTCGCCCAAGAATCTCAGCATGGCGGTGAGCATCGAGGCGGCCGAACTGATGGAGCTCTTCCAGTGGATGGAGGTGGAGGAGGCGCGGCGGAAGGCCGCCTCCCCGCGGCTGCGGAAGAGGATCGAGGAGGAGATCGCGGATATCGCCATCTACACCCTGAGTCTCTGCCACGCGCTGGGCCTCGATCTCTCCTCGTGCATCGAGAAGAAGATCGTCAGGAACGAGAAGAAATACCCCGTCGAGAAGTGCAGGGGCAGGTACTGAGACGCGTCGGGCCTGTCGGGCACGGCCCTTTTCCATACGCCTCTTTCCCGCGGTATACAGGCGCACACCATTCTTCTTCCCACCGGCCGCACCGTCGAATTCCGCTCCCAAACGACATATCGACATACCGGGAGAACGACATACCGGAATTGGAAAAATACTGATTTTTCTCGTTGACATAGTGGGGGGACTACTCTATATTTTGGCGCAGAGTGGTGAGAAGTGGAGTAAAGTGGTGTAAGCGCTTCTAAGCCCGAGGTGTCAAGACAATGTTCTACGGCCAGTTCAGACATTCGATTGACAGCAAGGGACGCCTGATCATCCCCGCCAAATTCAGGGACGCGCTCCGCGAGAATTACATCGAGAAGTTCTGGGTGACCCGCGGCATCGAGCGCTGCGTCTACGTCTACACCCCGCGCGAGTGGAACCTCCTGATGGCGAAGTTCAAGGAGCTCTCCCTCACCGCCGGGAAGGCGAGGGACTTCCTCCGGGGCATGGTCTCCAACGCCTCCGAGGTCGAATGCGACAAGCAGGGGCGGATCATGCTCCCGCAGAACCTCCTCGCGCTCGCCGGGATCACCCGGGACGTGGTGGTGGCGGGGATGCTGAGCAGGTTCGAGATATGGGACGAGGCGAGCTGGAAGAGGTACGAGGAGGAGCGAGGGGAGAACTTCGAGGAGATCGCCGAACAGCTCAACGCGCAGCTCGATGCGGCGCGGGGGCTGTGAGGGGACCGGGCGGGGGGACGCGCACGACGATGCATGCGGCGACGGGATCGACGGTGTTCGGGAAGCTGGAATTCGGGAGGGGGGTTCTGATGAGACCTGCTCGAACGAGAAGGCCGCTTGCCGAGAAGATCCTCTTCTGGTGCCCCAGACTCGCCTCGGCGCTCACCGCGGCATGCGCGAAGGATGCGCGGCGGGGGGGGGGCGACGCGGGGACGCTGGCGTCGATGATGGCCGTGAGCGGGAGCATCGACCGCGCGGGGCGGGCGAGGAACTACTACCGGTTCTACATCCGCCCGATGGCCTGATGGATGCGCCCCACCTTCCGGTGATGCGGGAGGAGGCGCTGCGGTTGCTCGGCCTCCGGCCGGGGATGCGCGTGGTCGACGCGACGGTGGGGTGCGGGGGGCACGCGGAGGAGATCGCGAGGCGGATCGGGCCCGGCGGGGTGTTGGTGGGGCTCGATTGGGACGGGGAGGCGCTCGAGATCGCGCGGAGGCGGCTCGAGAAGGCGGGCCCGGCGGTGCGGTTGCACCGGCGAAGTTTCGCGGAGCTCGCGGCGGTGCTCGCGGAAGAGGGGATCGGGGAAGCGGACGCACTGCTCTTTGACCTCGGGGTTTCGAGCTTGCAGCTCGACACGGCGGCGCGAGGATTCGGGTTTCGCGCCCGGGGACCCCTGGATATGCGGATGGACCGGCGCCGCGGCGTCACCGCGGAGGCGCTCCTCAGGGAGAAGGATCCGCGGGAACTGGAGCGGATCTTCAGGGAGTACGGCGAGGAGACGCTGGCGCGGCCGATCGTTCGGGAGTTCCTCAGGGCGGGCGCGCCGCGCGACACGGAGGCGCTCGCCGGGATCGCGTCGCGGGTCTACCGGCGCTTCGGGAGGAAGGGCGCGATCCATCCGGCGACGCGGATCTTTCAGGCGCTCCGGATCGCGGTGAACGACGAGCTCGGCGCCCTCGCCGCGGCCCTGCCGCAGGCGGCGGCGGCGGCCGCGAAGGGGGCGCGGATCGTGGTGATCAGCTTTCACTCGCTCGAGGACCGGATCGTGAAGAGGGCGTTCGCGGAGGGGGCGCGCGGGTGCATCTGCCCGCCGGGATTGCCGGTCTGCGGGTGCGGCGCCGCGGCGGCGCTGCGGCTGATCACGCGCAAGCCGCTGCGGCCGACAGCCGAGGAGACGGCGGCGAACCCGCGGGCGCGGAGCGCGCGGTTGCGGGCGGCGGAGAAGCTGTAAACGGCGTTGAACGCGCACACGGGGGCAGGCCGGGATGGACGGAAGATCTTTATCCGCATCCATTGAAGAGACCAGGAGCTGCGCGGTGCAGCTCGTCAATGATGCACCTCCAACCCTAAAGGTCCCTGCCGTCGCCGGTCCTGCTCCCGGCGCGTTTTCGGATTCCGCGGCTCGAGGCGGGGAGGGCGGAGCGATGCAGCGGGTCCTGATCGTCGACGACGAGCCGGTCGTGAGGAGGCTCATCGGGATATACCTGCGCGGGCGCTTCATCGTGGAGGAGGCCGAGGACGGCGAGAAGGCGCTTCGCAAGGCCGCCGGCGGCGGGTACGACTACGTGATCACCGATGTGCAGATGCCGCGGATGGACGGTCTGCACCTGCTCGGGGAGCTCAAGCGGATCTGTCCGCGCACCTCGGTCATCGTGATGTCGGCGCTCGGCGAGCTCTACGCCGAGTCGGCGATGGAGCGCGGCGCGCAGACGGTCATCTCGAAACCGTTCGTGCGGGACACGATCCAAACCGCCCTGCAGTGCGCCTGAACGCGGCGCGCGGCGGCGGAGGAGGAGCGGGGATGAGGAAGAGGAACCGGAGGCTCAACGAGGGGTTCTCGACCGCCGCGCTCACCGGCAGATGGATGCTCGTCGCCGTCATCGCGGTCTCGTTGTCGCTCCTCTACGTCTGGCAGCATGTGCAACTGGTGCGCACCGGGTACGCCATCAAGAGGATGGAGCGGGACCTCGAGAAGTGGCAGAAGGCCAACGAGGCGCTCCACCTCGCCAACGAGCGGCTGAAGAACCCGCAGCGCGTCGAACAGGCGCTCATGCACAACAAGCTCGGCCTGGTCTTTCCGCAGGCCAAGGATATCGTCCGGCTTCGCTACCCCCGCCATTCAAAGGCATACGGGAGGGATATATCGGGGAGCGAAGGGGGCACCGACACTCTTCTGAGCTATATGAGTGGCGGGGGCAGCGCGGCCGGACGGCACAACAGCTAGTGGCGGTCGCCCCGCCTCCAGGGGCGGGGGTGCGAGGCGCACCCGTTGTGGGGCGGGGGCGCGTCGGCGGACGCGAAAAGGCGAGTGTGCGGTGAGCGGGAACCGGTATCGGCTGAAGTCGTACTCTGTCTACGCGGTGTTCCTCCTCTGCTTCGCCGGCCTCTACGCCCGCCTCTACGTCCTCCAGATCGTCAACCACCGGGATCTGTCCACGCGCGGCGAGCAGCTCCACCGCTTCAACGTCAAGATCCAGCCGCGCCGCGGCACCATCCTGGATCGGGAGGGCCGCCCCCTCGCCATGAGCGTCAGCGTGAAGTCCGCCTACGCCGTCCCCGAGGTCATCGAGTCGCCCGCCGAGACGGCCGCGCTCATCGGGGGCGCGCTCGAGATCCCCCCGGCCGAGATCCTCGAGAAGCTCAACAGAAAATCCAGGAAGTTCGTCTGGCTCGCCCGGAAGCTCGACGGGAGGGCGGCGGAGCGGCTCGAGGCGCTCGGGCTCGAGGGGGTCGGCTTCCGCGAGGAGGTGCGGCGGGTCTACCCCCAGGGCGCCCTGCTGAGCCACGTCCTCGGCTTCGTGGATATCGACAACCGCGGGCTCGAGGGGCTCGAGCGCCACGCCGACGCGACCCTGCGCGGGCAGGCGGGCTGGATGGCCTCCTACCGCGACCGCAAGGGGCGGGAGATCATGACCCTCCGGCGGCGCGACGTGCAGCCGATCGACGGGGCCGACCTCACCCTCACGCTGGACGTGGTCATCCAGCACATCGTCGAGAGCGAGCTCGAGAACGGCTGCCGCACCTTCAACGCCCAGGCGGGGTGCATCATCGTGATGAACCCGCAGACCGGGGCGGTGCTCGCGATGAGCAGCTGGCCGACCTACGATCCGAACCGCCCCGCGGAGTACCCCCCCGAGGCGCGCCGCAACCGGTGCATCACCGACGTCTTCGAGCCGGGTTCGACCTTCAAGGTCATCACGGTGGCCACCGCCCTGGACCGGGGCGTTGTGGCGATCGACGACAAGTTCTTCTGCGAGAACGGCGCCTTCAGGGTCGGGAGGCACACCCTCCACGATGTGCACGCCTACGGGACGCTCACGACCGCGGAGATCGTGAAAAAGTCGAGCAACATCGGGGCCGTGAAGATCGCGATGGTGCTGGGGGAGGAGCAGCTGTACGAGGGGATACGGCAGTTCGGCTTCGGGTCGCCCACGGGGATCGGCCTCCCGGGCGAGGTGGCGGGGATACTGCATCCGCTGTCGACATGGTCCGGCCTCTCCATCGCGGCGGTCCCGATGGGGCAGGAGATCGGCGTGACGCCGCTCCAGCTCGCCTCGGCGGTCGCCGCGATCGCCAACGGCGGCCTGGCGATGAAGCCGTACCTCGTCGACTCTGTCCGGGACTCGTCGGGGCGCGTCGTGAAGACGTTCGCCCCGGAGGTGCGCGGGCGGGTGGTGCGCGAGGCCGCGGCGAAGCTGCTGTCGGAGGCGATGGAGGGGGTGCCGACCCGGGAGGGGACCGCGCCGAAGGCGGCGCTGGCGGAGTACACGGTCGCGGGGAAGACCGGGACCTCGCAGAAGGTCGAGCCCACCGGGCGCTACTCGCACTCGCGCTTCATCGGGTCGTTCATCGGGTTCGCCCCTTCGCGGAACCCGGAGGTGCTCGTGCTCGTCGTGCTGGACGAGCCGAGACCGGTCTACTACGGCGGGTCGGTGGCGGGCCCGATCTTCAAGGAGGTCGCGGGGAGGGTGCTCAAGTATCTCGGGGTGCCGCCGGACAAGGAGACGGACGGGAAGATCGAGGTGGCGATGGGGAGGCCGCGCTGAAAATCGATCAGAAGGCGACGGGGAGGGGGCGGAACAGGTGAAGCTGGGCGAGCTGCTGGCCGCCGTGCCGGAGTGCCGGGTCAGGGGGGGGCGCGACGCGGAGATCGCGGGGCTGAGCCTCGATTCCCGGACGGTGCGGGAGGGGTTCCTCTTCGCCGCCCTCCCCGGCGCCCGGAGGGACGGCTGCGACTTCGTGGAGGACGCGGTGAGGCGGGGGGCGGCGGCGGTGCTCGCGCACCGGGAGATCCCCATCCACGGGCGCGTCCCGCTCGTCATCGCCCCCGACAGCCGGGCGGCGCTGGCGAGGATCGCGGACCGGTTTCACGGAAGCCCTTCACGCGAGCTCGCGGTGACCGGCGTGACCGGCACGAACGGGAAGACGACCGTCTGCTACCTCGCCCGTTTGATCCTCGATGCGGCGGGACACAAGACCGCCCTCCTCGGGACCGTGGAGTACCTCCTCGGGAAGCGCTCCATCCCCGCAGAACGCACGACGCCGGAGTCCCCGGCGCTCCAGGCGATGCTGCGGGAGGCGAAACGGGAGGGGTGCGACGGGGTGGTCATGGAGGTCTCCTCGCACGCGCTCGCGCAGCGCCGGATCGACTGCGTGCGGTTCGCCACCGCGGTCTTCACCAACCTCGGGCGCGACCACCTCGACTACCACGGCTCCCCGGACGGCTACTTCGAGGCCAAGGCGTCGCTCTTCGCCGCCCCCGGCCTCGGCCGCGCGGTGGTGAACGTCGACGACCCGCGCGGCCGCCTCCTCGCGGAGCGGAGCGCGGCGCCGGTGATCGCCTATGGGACCGGCGAGCGGGCGGCGCTCGCGGCGCGGGCGATCGAGACCGGGCCGCGCGGCAGCGGGTTCCAAATGGAGTACGAGGGGCGGCAGATGCCGGTCCGCCTGCCGCTCATCGGCCGGCACAACGTGCTCAATGCGCTCGCGGCGGCGGGCGTCGCCCTGGTGGCGGGGGTCGAAGCGGAGGCGGCCGCGGAGGCCCTCTCGAGGGCGGACCGGGTGCCGGGACGGCTCGAGGAGGTGCGGGGGAAGCTCCCGTTCCGTGTCTTCATAGACTACGCGCACACCGCCGAGGCGCTCGAGTGCGCCCTCGCCGCCGCCCGCGGGGCGGGCGGGGGGAACCTCATCGTCGTCTTCGGCTGCGGCGGCGACCGCGACCAATCGAAGCGCCGGCCGATGGGACGAACGGCCGCGCGGCTGGCGGACGCCGCGATCATCACCACGGACAACCCGCGGGGCGAGGACCCGCTCGAGATCATCGCGGAGATCAGGCGCGGCTTCGAGGAAACGGGGAAACGCCCGGTCACGATCCCGGACCGGCGGGAGGCGATCGCGGCGGCTTTGGCGGGGGCGCGGGCGGGCGACGTGGTGCTGGTGGCGGGGAAGGGGCACGAGCGCACCCAGGAGATCGGGTCCACGGTCGTGCCGTTCAGCGACCGCGACGTCATCGCGGAACTGGCGGGGCCGGGCGAGTGATCACGCGGGAGGAGAGGCGGGCGGGGCGGCCGGAGTGGCGCGGCCTGATCGGGAGGAGCGAGCTCCGGATGGAACCGATGCGCATCGACGAGGTGCTCGAGGCGACGGGGGGGGCGCTCGCCGCGGGCGAGGCGGAGGGGGCGGTCGGCGCGGTGTGCATCGACAGCCGCCGCGCCCGGCCCGGCGGCCTCTTCATCGCCCTCAAGGGCGTGCGGTTCGACGGGCACGACTATATCCCGGAGGCGCTCCGGAAAGGGTGCCGCGCCGTCGTCTTCTCGTCTCCGGACGTTCCGGCCCGCACGGCCGCGCGCGGGATCGCCTTCATCAGGGTGGCGGACACCCTCGACGCCTTCGCGCGGATCGCGCAGCGGCACCGGAGCCGCTTCGAACTGCCGCTCGTGGCGGTGACCGGCTCCAACGGCAAGACGACGACGAAGGAGATGATCCGCGCGATCGCCGCCTCCCGTTTCTCGGTTTTGGCGAGCGAGGGGACGTTCAACAACTTCGTCGGCGTGCCCCTGACCCTCCTCAGGATCGAGGCGTGGCACAGCCTCGCGGTCCTCGAGCTGGGGATGAACGCGCGGGGGGAGATACGCAGACTCGCGGAGATCGCGGCGCCCGATGTCGGGGTCGTGACGAACGTCGGGCCCGCCCACCTCGAGTTCCTGGAGACGCTCGAAAACGTCGCCGCCGCCAAGGCGGAGCTGCTCGATGCGATGGCGGCCCCCGGCCGCGGCAGGACCGCGGTGCTCAACCTCGACGATCCGCGGGTTGCCGCGATGGGCGGGCGCGCCGGCCTCGCGGTGAGGACCTTCGGCCTCAGGGAGGGGGCGGACGTGCGGGGCGAGGCGGTGCGCGCCGTGGAGGGGGGGGTGTCGTTCCGGATGCGCTTCATGCGCGCGGGGCGGGCGCTGGACGCGACGCTCCCGGTCCTCGGGCTCCACAACGTCTCCAACGCCCTGGCGGCGGCCGCCGTCTGCGAGGTGCTGGGGATGGAACCGGAGGAGATCGCGGCGGCGATGCGCGGGGTGCGGCTGCCGCCGATGCGGATGGAGCCGCTCTCACGCGGGGGGGTGGCGTTCATCAACGACGCCTACAACGCCAATCCCGCCTCGATGCGGGCGGCGGTCGAGACGCTCGCGGCGACCCGAACGAGCGGCAGGAGGATCCTGGTGGTCGGGGAGATGCTCGAGCTGGGAGCGGCCTCGGAGGAGGCGCACCGCGGCATCGGGACCCTCGCCGCGGAGCGGGGGATCGACGCCCTGATCGCCGTCGGGCCCCTCGGCGCCTCCGCCGCCGACGCGGCGGCGGCGGCGGGGATGCCCGCCGCATCCGTGGCCCGCTGCGCCGGCGTCGGCGAGGCGGCGGAGGCCCTCCGGGCGATGGCGCGGGAGGGGGACGTCGTGCTGCTCAAGGCGTCGCGGCGGGTGGGTCTGGAGAAGATGCTGGAGGGGTGGCGGCGGTAAGGCGCACGAGACGGTGAGGGACGCATGCTGTACTACATCCTGTACCCGCTGCGGGAGCGGTTCTTCGGCTTCAACGTCATCCGGTACATCACCTTCCGGTCCGTGGCGGCGGCCGTGACCGCGATGGTGCTGAGCATCGTCATCGGCCCGTGGGTGATACGGAAGCTGCACGAGCTCGAGATCGGCCAGCCCGTCCGGCGCGACTGGTTCCCCCTCTTCGCGCAGCACAAGGGCAAGGAGGGGACGCCCACCATGGGCGGGGCGCTCGTCATCCTCGCGGTGCTCGTCTCCTGCGCCCTCTGGGCCGACATCCTGAACCGGTTCGTGCTCCTCGCCCTCTTCGCCCTCATCTGGCTCGGGGGGATCGGATTCATCGACGACTATTTGAAGGTGGCCAGGCGAAGCCCGCAGGGATTGGGCGCCAAGCGCAAGCTCGCGGGACAGGTCGTCCTCGGGCTCTTCGTGGGATTCTATCTCCTCCACCACCCGGTCACGGCGCCGTACGCCGCCGAGATCAGCGTGCCGTTCCTCAAGACGCCGGTGGTCACGGATCTGGGCCTCCTCTACATCGTCTTCGCCCTGCTCATCCTCGCCGGGAGCTCCAACGCGGTGAACCTCACCGACGGCCTCGACGGGCTGGCGATCGGCTGCGTGGTCAGCGCGGCCCTCGTCTACGCGGTGATGAGCTACGTGGCCGGCCACGCGCAGTTCGCCTCCTACCTCCAGATCCGCCACATCCCGGGGAGCGGGGAGCTGGCGGTCTTCTGCGCGGCCATCGTGGGCGCGGGGCTCGGCTTCCTCTGGTACAACGCCCACCCCGCCGATATCTTCATGGGCGATACGGGGTCGCTCGCCCTCGGCGGCGCCGTCGGGATCGTCGCCATCCTGATCAAGCGGGAACTCGCCCTGCTGCTGGTGGGCGGGGTCTTCGTGATGGAGGCCGTCTCGGTTATGCTCCAGGTCGCCTCGTTCAAGCTCACTGGGAAAAGGATCTTCCGGATGGCGCCGATCCACCACCATTTCGAGATGAAGGGGTGGTCCGAGACGAAGGTCGTGGTCCGGTTCTGGATCCTGGCGCTCGTTTTCGGGCTGATCGGGCTCGGGGCGTTGAAGCTGCAGTAGGACGCGCGCGGCGCGCGGCGGGACCGGAGAGGGCGGACGGGGATGGAGCTGCGAGGGCGGGAGGTGCTGGTGCTGGGGATCGGGGAGAGCGGGACCGCCGCCGCGCGCCTCCTCGTGCGCGAGGGGGCGCAGGTGCGGTGCAGCGACGGCGGCGCGGGGCCCGAGGTGCGTCGCCGGGCCGCGGCGCTCGAGAAGATCGGGTGCCGGGTCGAGTTCGGGGGGCACACCGCGGACTTTTCCCGCGGCGTCTCCCTCGCGGTGCTGAGCCCGGGGATCGACCCCTCGGTGCCCGCGGTGCGGCGGCTGCGGGACGCCGGGACCGAGCTGATCTCGGAGATCGAGCTCGCGTTCGCCCTCTGCCGGAGGCCGGTGACCGCGGTGACGGGGACCAACGGCAAGACCACCGTCGTGACCCTGATCGAGCGCATCCTGCGGGAGGACGGGCGGCGCGCAGACGCCTGCGGCAACATCGGCCGGGCATTCTCCGACTGCGTGCGAAACGACGGGGAGGAGGGGATCTTCGTGGTCGAGGCGAGCTCGTTCCAGCTCGAGGCGTCGCGCCGCTTCAGGCCGCGGGTCGCCGTCGCCTTGAACCTCTCCGACGACCACCTCGACCGTTACCGCACCATCGAGGAGTACGGCGCGGCGAAGGCGGCGATCTTCCGCAACCAGGGGGAGGGGGATTCGGCGCTCGTGAAGGCGGAGGAGCGCCCGGCGTGGGAGCGCCGGGGGCTGCGGAGGGGGCAGCGGATCCTGGAGTTCTCCGCGGCGCGGCGCGTCGCGGAGGGGGCGTGCCTCGACGGCGATGCGCTCACCCTGGTATCCGGGGGGAAGCGCGAGACGGTCTGCCGCAGGGACGAGCTGCCCCTCGCCGGGGGGCACGACCTCGAGAATGCGCTCGCCGCGGCCGCGGCCGCGGCGGCCTCCGGGGCCCGCCCGGCGTCGATCCGGCGGGTGTTGGGGGAATTCAAGGGCCTCCCGCACCGGATGGAGCCGGTCGGATCGCGAAACGGCGTCCTCTTCGTGAACGATTCGAAGGCGACCAACCCCGACGCGGTGCGCCGCGCGCTGGAGTCGGCGAAGAAACCGGTGGTGCTCATCGCCGGGGGGAGGGACAAGGGGTTCGACTACGCGCAGCTCCGCGCCGCGGTCAGGCACGCGGCCAAGGGGGTCGTGCTCTTCGGCGAGGCGCGCGACACGATGGCGCGCGCGTTGTCGGGCGCGGCGCCGATCCGTCTCGCGGGAACGCTCGAGGAGGCGGTGCGGGCGGCGGCGGATCAGGCGGAACCGGGGGAGACGGTGCTGCTCTCGCCGGCGTGCGCGAGCTACGATATGTTCAAGAACTACGAGGAGCGGGGGGATGCGTTCAAGCGGATCGTCGGGCAACTGCGCCCCTGAACCCCGCCTGCTGAAACGACGGAGGGAAAGGAGGACCGGATGAGCAGGAGAACCCTGGTGGCGGTGGTGGCCGCGGCGCACCTGTGCGTGCTCGTCGTGCTGGCGCTGAGCGGCGGCTGCGCCTTCGACAGGAAGGAGCCGAAGCTGATGGCGGCGGGGCCCGTGCAGGAGATCCGCGCGCCGGAGGGTGAGCCGGAGTCCATCCTCGAACCGAAGGGGATGGCGGAGGAGTTGGACCTGCTGGTGTCGCGCGAACCGGAGCTGATCCCGGCCGTGCGGGAAGAGGCCGTGGAGCCGGAAGCGGCCGCGGCGGCGACCGCCGCCCCCCCGACCCCGCTGCCGTTCGTCGAGGCGCCGCCCGCGGCGGAGAAGGCGGAAGCGCCCGGTAAAGAAACGATCGCCGAGGCGCCCGCCGGGACGACGCACAAGGTCGCGCCCGGCGAGAGCCTCTGGAAGATCGCGCGCAGGTACGGGCTCACCGTCGCCGAGCTCGCCTCGCACAACAACCTCCCCCCCGACGCGCGGCTGAAGGCCGGCCGGCTGCTCTCCGTGCCGGCGCCGTCGGCGGGCGCGGCGGCGCCCGCGGCCGCCGCGGCGCCCGCGGCCGCCGCGGTGACCGAGACCGCCCGGCCGGCCGTCGTCGCGGAGCCCGCGAGGGGGCCGGTCATCCGGCGGCCCGCCCCACGCCCCGCGGCGCGGGCCGTCGCCCCGGCGGCGCCGCGCCCCGGCGCGGCGGCGGTCACGCGGCATCTGGTGAAGAAGGGGGAGACCCTCTCGTCGATCGCCAGGATGCACGGCGTGCCGTTGCAGCGGATCGTCGCCGCCAATGAGATCAAGGACGCGGGGAGGATACGCGCGGGGCAGGTTTTGACGATACCGCTCCGGTAGCGTGGCGGCGCGGGCGAAACGGACAACGGCAGGCGGAAGAGGGAACAACCGGTGAACCAGCGGACGTTGCTCTTCTTCACGGTGATCGCGCTTTTGGGCATCGGCATCGTGATGATCTACTCCACGAGCGCCATCTTCGCCCAGGAGCGCTTCGGGGACGGGTACTACTACCTGAAGCGCCAGGCGCTCTGGGTGTTCATCGGCCTCGCCGCCTTCGCCGCGGCCATGAACGTCGACTACCACCGGCTCCGCGCGCACAGCCTCACGCTGGTCTTCGCCAGCATCGCCCTCCTCGCGCTTGTCTTCGTTCCCGGGGTCGGGAGGACGGCGGGGGGGGCGAGCCGCTGGATCAGGATGGGGCCGGTCAACTTCCAGCCGTCCGAGTTCGCCAAGCTCGCCGTCGTCCTCTACATGGCGGACGTGATGGCGAGGAAACAGCGCCAGATCGCCCTGTTCTGGAAAGGGCTGGCGCTGCCGCTCGCCCTCTTCGGGGGGATGCTCTGCATGATCATGCTCCAGCCGGATCTGGGGACGACGATCCTCTGCGCGCTCGTCATCGGCATACTGCTGTTCGTGGCGGGGGTGCGGATGCGCCTCCTCCTCCCGCTCTGCCTCGCCGCCCTGCCCGCGATCTACGCGCTTGTCTTCAGTTCCGACTACCGGAGGAGGCGGATCCTGGCGTTCGTGAATCCGTGGGCGGACCCGGAGGGGACCGGTTTCCAGATCATCCAGTCGTTCATCGCCCTCGGCTCCGGCGGGGTCGCGGGGCTCGGGCTCGCCCAGAGCCGACAGAAGTTCTACTACCTCCCCGCGGCGCACACGGATTTCATCTTCTCCATCATCGGGGAGGAGCTCGGCATCCTCGGGGCGGGCGCCGTCGTCACGCTGTTTTTGGGCCTGCTCGTCTTCGGGATGCGGGTGTGCGCGAAGGCGCCCGACCTGTACGGGCACCTGCTGGCACTCGGGATCGTCTCGATGCTCACCCTCCAGGCGCTGATCAACATCGCGGTGGTGACCGGGAGCCTGCCGACGAAAGGGTTGCCGCTCCCGTTCATCAGCTTCGGCGGATCGAGCATGATCTTCAACCTGTTCTCCCTTGGGGTGCTGATGAACATCGGCAGGCACGAGGGGACGGACCAGGTGGCGCACTATCTCGAGAGCCGTTCCGACAGGACGATGCGCATATGAGGATCGCCTTCGCGGCGGGGGGGACCGGCGGGCACCTGTACCCGGCGATCGCCGTCGCGGAGGCGCTCGCGGCGGCGGGCCGCGCGCATGACTGCTTCTTCTTCGTGTCGCGGCGCGGCGTCGAGCGGAGGATACTGGAGGGCGGCGGGTTCCCGTTCGCGGAGCTGCCGGCGTGCCCGGTCGCGTCCGCCGCGCCGCACCGGCTCCTGCCCGCGGCGGCGCGGATGCTGTGGGCCTACCGGGCGGCGCGGCGGCTGATGCGGGAGCGAAACACCGAGGTGCTGGTCGGTTTCGGGGCGTACGCGTCGGTGCCGCCCGCCTTGGCGGCGCGCGCCCTGGGGCTCGGCCTGGTTATCCACGAGGCGAACGCGGTGATGGGGAGGGCGAACCGGCTGCTGAGGCGCGTCGCGCACGCGGTCGCGTTGGGGATGCCGCAGGGGGAACGCCGAGGCGAAACGCCGGGGGAGGTCACCGGCACCCCGCTCCGCGCCGGGATCCTGCGCGGGGCCGACCGGAACGAGTCGCGCCGGCTGCTCGGCCTCGCGCCCGACCGGTTCACCCTCCTCGTGACGGGGGGGAGCCAGGGGGCGCGCGCCTTGAACGGGGCGGCGGCGGGGGCGGCGGGGGCGTTCACGCGCGAGGGGATCCAGGTGCTGCACCTCGCGGGGGAGGAGGGATGCAGCGAAGTGCGGGAGGCGTACCGCCTCGCGGGGCTGGCGGGCGCGGTGCTGCCGTACCTCGGCGGGATGGAGCGGGCGTACGCCGCGGCGGACATCGCCGTCTGCCGCGCGGGGGCGATGACGCTCGCCGAACTCGCGCAGGCCGGGCTTCCGGCGATCGCGGTGCCGTTCCCGGGGGCGACCGGGAACCACCAGGAGGCCAACGCCCGCTTCTACGAGAGGGCGGGCGGCGTGCGGGTGCTCCCGGAGCGCGATCTGACGCCGGGGCGCCTGGCCGAACTGGTGATCGGGTGCATGCGCAGCCGCGCGGAGAGGGAGGCGATGTCGCGCGCCATGCGCGCCGCGGCGAGGCCGGACGCCGCGGCGCGGGTGGCGGAGATCGTCGAGAGGGTTGCGGGACGGCGGAGGGGAGGCCGGAGACGAGATGCGTGACGCCGCCCTCCAGGGACGCCTCCGCGAGCTGTTCGGGGCGCGGGTCCGCTTCGACGAACCGCTCGCCCTGCACACGAGCCTGCGGATCGGCGGGGCCGCGGAGGCGTGGGTCGAGGCGGAGACGGAGGAGGAGCTCCGGCAGCTTCTCTCCCTCTGCGCGGAGAGGGGGGCGCCGTTCCTGGCGGTCGGCGGGGGGACGAACCTCCTGGTGCGGGACGGCGGCTTTCGCGGTGTCGCGGCGCGGCTCGCCGGACGACTCGCGGAGACGCGTTTCGACGGCCGCGAAGCGGTGTCGGGCGGAGGCGCCCGGCTCCAGACGCTCGTCGCGGGGGCGCTGCGGCGCGGCCTCGCCGGCCTCGAGCGCCTCGCCGGGATCCCGGGCACGGTGGGCGGCGCGGTGCGGATGAACGCGGGGGCGGGCGGCGCGGCGATCGGGGACAGGGTCGCATGGGCGCGCCTCCTCGATCCCTCGGGCGCGGCGCGCCGGGTGGAGGGAACGGCGATGGGTTTCGGCTACCGCGAGTGCGGGGCGGCGCGCAGGGCGGTCGTCGTGGAGGTCGGCCTGGCGCTCGTTCCGGGCGACCCGTCGGCCCTGGCCGCCGAGGCGGAGGCACGCCTGCGGAGCCGGGCGGAGCGGCTCCCGGATGAGCCGAGCGCCGGCTGCGTATTCAGGAACCCGCCCGGCGGGCCGCCCGCAGGGGCGCTCATCGAGCGGCTCGGCCTGAAGGGGGCCCGGGAGGGCGGCGCCGCGGTGCATGCGCGGCACGCGAACGTGATCGTGAACCGCGGCTCCGCCACGGCCGCCGACGTGCTGTCCCTGATGGGCCTGATCGAGGAGAGGGTCCGCGAGGCGACGGGGACGGTTTTGGTGCCGGAACTGGTCGTGGAGGGGGAGGGATGACGGGGGATACGGGGGGATCAGGCGGATGAGGAAGAAGGGGAACGTCAAACTGCGGAAGGGTCGCCGCACGATCGTCTTCAACGTCGACGTGGCGCGCCGGCGGCGCGCGCGGGAGCAGCACGCCGCGCACGACCGCGCCGCCCTGTGGCGGCGGGCCAAGCTCGCCGCGGCGATCGCCGCGGCGGCGGCCCTCGGCCTCCTCGGCACGGCGAGCGTCCGAGAGCGGTTCCAGACGCCGCCGCGCTTCACGGTCCGGTGGATCGAGGTCGCCAACGAGGAGACGCTCTCGAAGCGGGAGATCGCCGCCATCTCCCGCGTGCAGGTCGGCGACAACCTGATCACCGCGGACCTCGAGGCGGTCCGCCGGCGCCTCTGCGCGCACCCCGATATACGGGACGCCGTCGTGAGCCGGAGGATCCCAGGGGGGATCCTGGTGCGGGTCTACGAGCGCACCCCGATCGCCGCGGTGGAGGCGGGGGGGCGCTATGTGCTCGACGAGGAGGGCTTCGTCCTCTCCCCGAAGAAGGCGGCGGCGTGCCGCGCCCTTCCGTTTGTCACCGGCCCGTCATTCAAGGCGCTTCGGCCGGGCGACCGCATGCGCAGCCCCGCCGTCCGCCGGGCGCTCGACGTCGTCAAGACCTGCCGCGAAACGGAGCTCGGCGGGCAGGTCGAGCTTGTGGGCGTGGACGTGCGCGACCCGGAGAACACGGTGCTGCGGTCCGGTTCCATACAGGAGATACGGATGGGCGGCGACGACCTCGACGAGCGGCTCCGGCTGCTGTCGTTCGTGCTGAAGCAGCGGAGATTGCGCGGCATCGAGGGGCCGGCCTCCTATCTCGATCTGCGCTGGAAGGACGTCGCCGAGATGCCGCTGCGGCGGGACGTGGCCTCGGTGCGTTCGTCGCGGGGAGGGGCGGAATGACGGCCGGCGCGAACCTCGTCATCGGTCTCGACGTCGGCACGACCGCGGTGCGGACCGTCGTGGCGGAGCTGGACCGCGAGACGCGGTCGCTCCGGGTCATCGGCCTCGGCCACGCCGCGGCGCGGGGGCTCCGCAAGGGGCTGGTGACGAACCTGGACGGGGCCGTCGAATCGATCACCCGCTCCGTCGAGGACGCCGAGAAGATGGCGAATGTGGAGATCCACTCGGTCTTCGCCGGGATCACCGGGGGGCACGTCAGGTCGTTCAACAGCCGCGGCGTCGCGGCGATCGGCGAGGGGGGGGAGATAGGCCGCAAGGACGTGGATCGCGCGATCGCGGCGGCGCGCGCCGTCTCGCTCTCGGCCGACCGGGAGATCCTCCACACGATCCCCCAGGAGTTCACCGTCGACGGGCAGGCGGGGATATGGGAGCCGGAGGGGATGGCGGGGGTCCGCCTCGAGGCGGAGGCGCACATCGTCACCGGAACCATCACGGCCGCGCAGAACATCGTCAAGGCCGTCAACAAGGCGGGGTTCGAGGTGGAGGATATCGTCCTCCAGTCGCTCGCCGAGAGCATCGCGGTCCTCGGCGAGGACGAGAAGAACTCCGGCGTGCTGCTCGTCGGGCTCGGGGGAGGGACGACCGGCTTCGCCGCGTTCCACCGCGGCTGCATCCGCCGGTCGGGGGTGCTCGCCGTCGGCGGCGACCACGTCACCAACGACATCTCGGTCGCGCTCAGGGTGCCGATCACGCTCGCTGAGGAGGCCAAGGTGACATGGGGCAGCATGGCGGAGGAGCGCGCGGAGGCGGGGGAGGAGATCGAGGTGCCGCCGTCGCCGGGCCGGGACGCGTTCCGTTTCGGGCGGCGGGACCTCGCGCGGGTGATCGAGAGCAGGATGACCGAGATCCTCACGCTCGTCAGGCGCCAGGCGGACCGGTCGGGGCTGCGCCGGATGATGGCCGCGGGGGTGGTGCTCACGGGCGGCGGCGCGCTCGGCGACGGGGCTGTCGAACTCGCGGCGAGGATCTTCGACCTCCCGGTGCGGATCGGGAGACCGGCCGGAATCTCGGGCATCTCGGAGGCGCTGGACAACCCCGTCTTCGCGACCGGGACCGGCCTCGCCCTGTACGGGCAGCGGATGAGGAACGAGGGGAGGGTCTCCCGGTTCAGGCGGCGGGGCCGTCTGTCGCGCGCCGCGGACCGGCTGCGGGAGTGGGTGGGGAAGCGTTTCTGACCTTCCGTCCCCGTCACGGGTGCAAGGAGGGAAGATCGATGGATTCAAAGGAAGGACGCCAGGTGCAGATCAGGGTGCTGGGGGTCGGCGGGGCGGGCTCCAACGCCCTCGACCGGATGCTCGGGACGGACGGCGAACGGATCGACTGCGTGGCGGTCAACACCGACCGCCAGGCACTGGAACGGTCAAGCGCTCCGCAGAAGATCCAGATCGGGGAACAGATCACCCGCGGACTCGGCGCGGGAGGGAATCCGGAGGTCGGGCGGCGGGCGGCGCTGGACTCGACCTCCGCGCTCGAGGCGGCGATCGACGGGTGCGACCTCCTGTTCGTCGTGGCGGGGTTCGGCGGCGGGACGGGAACGGGGGTCTGCCCCGTGGTGGCGCAGATGGCCCGCGATCGCGGGATACTCACCGTGGTGATCGCCACCACGCCGTTCGACTTCGAAGGGCAGAAGAGGAAGGCGCAGGCGATGGAGGGGCTTCGGCTCGTCGACGAGGTCGCCGACACGGTGATCGTGGCGCCGAACGACCGGCTCTTCCAGGGCGCCGACCCGGCCAGCTCGATGGTGGATGCGTTCGCCTTCACCAACGACATCCTCGCGGAAGGGGTCGGGTGCATCGTGCGGCTCATCACCAGGACCGGGCTCATCAACCTCGACTTCGCCGACGTCAGGACGATCCTATGCGGCGGGGGGCGTGCCGCGCTCGGTTTCGGGACGGGCGCCGGGGAGGGGGGCGCCGTCGAGGCGGCGCGCCGTGCGCTGGAGAACCCGCTCTTCGACCGGGAAGCGCTCTCCCGCGCGCGCGGGCTGCTCATAAGCGTGATGGGCGGCGACGACCTCGGCCTAGGCGAGGTCCGGGAGGCGGCGGTGACGGTCAGCGGGATGGGCGACGGGAACGCGCACGTGATCTTCGGCGCCGTGGTCGATGCGGAGTTCCGGGGCAGGCGCCTGGTGACGGTGCTGGCGACGAGCCGCGACGGAACGGGGATGGCGGAGGCCGGGCACACGGAGGAAACAATCGCCGCGCCCGTCCCGCTGCAGACGATGATCGACCTGGATTTCAACAGCTACGAGCATTTCGAGCAGACGGAGCCCACGATATTCGAAGGGGAGAACCTCGACATCCCGACCTTCATGCGCAAGGGGGTGCGCGTCGGCGCCGCGGCGGGGTGATCCGCCGCCTGCGGAAGACGATTCGGGGCGACCGCCGGCCAGTTACCCACACTCGCCTCTGGACGGTCGGCCGCCCTGATCTTCATTGCACGGGGCCCACAGGAGCCCTGAAAACCGAAGGTGGCCGGACCCGGGCGCAGCGCCGCTGCGCGCACTCCGCGGTTGAACGGGGGGGGCGGGATAGGGTATAGTCTGTGCCGCACGGGGGGAGGCGGACGATGCGGCTGCTCCAGTTCCTTCTGCGGGTCGCCAAGTTCATCGCGGGCCTCCTGCTCATCCCCGCCTGCGCCGGGGCCACGGTGGCCCTCTACCGAGACCTCCTGGGGCCGATCAGTTCCCAGGTCTGGTTTCTCGCCGGCTTCGGCGTCTTCGTCCTGATCTTCGCCATCTTTCAACAGCCGATAAAGTCGTACGTCTTCGGGCACGAGCTCACCCACGCCTTCTGGATACTCCTCTTCCGCGGCGAGGTGACCGCCTTTTCCGCCTCCTCGAAAGGGGGGAGGGTGGAGGGGACGAAAGGGAACTTCCTCATCGCGCTCTCCCCGTACTTCTTCCCCGTCTACACCATCCTCCTCATCGCCCTCTACTTCGCGGGGAAGCTGTTCTGGGAGCCGCAGCGGTTCACCGAGGGGTTCGTCTTCCTGATCGGCTTCACCTGGGCGTTCCACATCATCCTGACCATCTCGGTTCTGATCAAGGGGCAGACGGAGGTCAAGAAGAACGGCTACCTGTTCTCGATCGCCGTCATCTACCTGATGAACATCCTGGTGCTCGGGCTCGTGCTCACCTTCATCTGCGATACGTTCGACCTGGCGGACCTCGCCTCCGCGATGCGCGGGAGCGTCTCCGAGGCGTACGCCCGTTTCGCGCGCGCGGCGGGGACCCTCTCCGCGCGCTGACGGGGAGGCGGAGAGGGGAGGGGGCCGACGGGCCCCGGCTCCCGGGGGAAAGGCCCCGGGGGACGCGGCGGAGCCGCCGCGCGGGGATTCCGCGGTTGAACGCGGCGGCCGGTGGCGCTATACTGTCGCCGTCGCACCGGTCTGGATCATCGGGAGGAGGTTCACAATGAGCTATGCGGGACGTGTCGCCGCGCTCGCCGCGGCCGCGGCGTGCGCCGCGGGGTGCGCGGCGGTGCTGCACCCGTACAAGTCCGCGTCCACCGGCTTTCATATCGCCTCGGTGAAACGCGAGGACAAGCTGCTCGCCATCGACGGACAGTCGCGTCTCGTGGAGGCCCGCGGCATCAAGTCCGAGGGGAGCAGCGGTTCCGGGAAGTTCACCGGCCTCGGGGGGCTCGACAAGTGGCGCTACGAGGCGCGGTTCCTCCCCCCCGAGAAGCAGGGCGAGGAGTACGTCGTCACCTTCGTGGCCCGGGGGCCCGACGCGGCCCTGCCGAGGCCGCTGACCGTCGTCTTCGAGTATATGTACACGAAGGAGGTCGAGGTCCACTCCTCCCGGAGGGTGTACGAGAACCTCCCCGTGGGGCGGCACAAGTATGTCTGGAAGAACCTCGGCGCGCAGAACCTGGAGAAGGGGGATATCGCCAGCTGGCGCGTCACGCTCCAGTACGACGGCGTCGAGGTCGCCGAGAAGCGCTCGGCGCTCTGGCGGCCGTGGGGCAAGGTCGTTCTTGACGAGTAGCCGTCCGGATCCCCCGTCCATGCGCGTGCGCGATACGGGCGTCCCGGCGGAACGGTGCGAGAGTCTCGGGCGGATGCTCGAGGAGACCGCCTCCCGCCACCCGCGACGCCCGGCGCTCTTCACCGAGGGGCGCGTCGTCAGCTACCGTCTCCTGGATGCGCGGACGAACCGTTTCGCCTCCGTTCTCCGCACCCGCCTCGGGATCAGGCGCGGCGACCGCGTCGCCGTCCTCCTCGGCAATGGGCGGCATTTCGTCTACTCGTTCCTCGGCGCGCTCAAGGCGGGCGCGACGGTCGTCCCCCTCAACACCTTCCTGACCGCCCCGGAGCTCCGGTACATCATGGAGGACTCGGGCGCGAAGGTCCTCGTGACCTCCGACGCGTTCGCCCCCGCGGTCAGGGGGTTCTCGGATTCCGTCCGGTCCCTCGAGGCGATCGCCACCTTCGGCCGGGAGGATCTCGGCGCCAAGGGCCGGCGCTGCGACGAGCTCCTCCGCGGAGCGGGGGCGGGGCCGCCGGGGGTCCCCGTCGGCAGGGAGGATCTCGCCGTCGTCATCTACACCTCCGGGACGACCGGAAGGCCGAAGGGCGCGATGCTCACCCACGGCAACCTCCTTTCCAACCTCTCCGCCTCGGCGAAATGCATCAGGATCGGGCCGCGCGACCGGGTCGTCTTCTTCATCCCGATGTTCCACTCGTTCGCCCTGACCGCCTGCATCCTGATGCCGATCGCCGTGGGGGCGGGGTGCGTCGCCGTGGCGCGGCTCGCGTCGTTCCCGCGGCTCGTCGGGGAGATGCTCAAGCGGCGGGCGACGATATTCATCGGCATCCCGCATCTGTATGACGTGCTCGCGCAGCGCGGGTTCCCCTGGTGGGTGAGGCGGATCCTGCGGCTTCGGCTCTGCATCTCCGGCTCCGCCCCGCTCTCGGCGGCGACGCTCAGGGCGTTCGAGAAGCGCGTGCGGATCCCGCTCCTCGAAGGGTACGGCCTCTCGGAGACGTCGCCGGTCGTCTCGATCAACCCGCTCGACGGGGTGCGCAAACCGGGCTCGGTCGGCCAGCCGATCCCCGGCGTCGAGGTGCGGATCGTCTCCGGGGACGGGGCGTCCCTCCCGCAGGGGGAGCGGGGCGAGGTCGCGGTGCGGGGGCCGAACGTGATGCGGGGCTACCTGAACAGGCCGCGCGAGACCAAGGAGACGATCCGGGACGGCTGGTTGCTGACAGGCGACATCGGCACGCTCGACGAGGACGGGTACCTGTACATCGTCGACAGGAAGAAGGATATGATCCTGTTCCACGGGATGAACGTCTACCCGCGCGAGATCGAGGAGGTGCTCTATCGCCACCCGCGCGTGGCGGAGGCCGCGGTCGTGGGCGCGCCCGACACACACCGGGGCGAGGTGCCGGTCGCCTTCGTCTCCCTCAGGGAGGGCGGGGGCGATCCGGTGCGCGAGCTCGTCTCCTGGTGCCGCCGCCACCTCGCCGCGTACAAGGTCCCCCGCCGGATCGTCGTGCGCGACAAACTGCCCCGGAATGCGGCGGGGAAGATCGTGAAATCGGGCCTCAGGGAGGCCTCGGCCGCCGGTGCGGCTTCGATCGACGGGGCGGCCCCGGGCGCTTGACGGCCTCAGGGGAACGTGCTATATATGCTGCAAGGAGTGATTCATGAAGAAGCGTGGCGTAAAGAAGCCCGTGCCGTTCGGGGCGGAGCGCCGGGTGGAGTTGCGGGCGGATGTCGACGTGCCGCTCAAGATCAAAAAGGATAGGAACGTCATCGAGGCCCACACAAGGAACCTGAGCGCCTCCGGGGCATTCTGCACGCTCGACAGGTTCGTCCCTCTCAACTCGACCCTCGACGTGACGCTCCTGGTCCCCGAGGCGCCCCGAAAGGGGCGCCCGGCGCAGAAGAAGGTCCGATGCCACGGCATCGTGGTCCGGAACACGCCCGAGGGCGCGGACGCCGCGCACCCGCACTACGGCATCGCGCTCTGCTTCACGGACCTGTCAACGGCGGACCGGGAGCGCCTCGACACCCTGGTGCACGAGAAGCTGCACGTCCCGCCGTCGAAGGGAACCCCCGCGCCGGCTTCGCGCGAGGGGGCGGGAAAGATCTTCTCGTCGAGATGCTTCGGGAGGAAAGGATTCAGTGTGCGCTCGGCGAACTTCAAGGTCATGGGCGACGGGATCAGCTTGAGCAAGAACGGCATCTGTTTCCAGGCCGACCGCAGCATACCGCTCTTCAGGGAGATCGCCGTCAACCTGGTGCTCCCCCCCCGGGCCAAGGAGCGCCGCGAAAAGGCCCACGAGGCGCTCCAGTGCAGCGCGGTGGTGGTGGGGTGCGAGCAGGCCGCCGACTCCGAGAGGTACGATATGGCCGCCTATTTCGTCGGTCTCACGAAAGAACAGAAGGAACGGCTCGACCGCTGCATCAAGGAGATCCTCTGATCTTCCCGGGCCGCGTCCCGCCCGCCGCGGCCGCCCTGGTGAAAGGAGCCGATGGCCGAACTGCCGTGGATACTCGGGGAAGCGGTGAGGCGCGGGGCCTCCGACATCCATCTGAAGGTGGGGTGTCCGCCGATATTCAGGATCGCGACGAAGCTCGTGACCCTTGACCACCCCCCGCTCTCGCCCGCCGATACCGAGGCGATCGCCCAGTCCGTCGTCACCGGCGCGCAGTGGGCCTCGTTCCAGAAGGGCGCCGAGCTGGACGTCGCCCATATCGACCCCGCATCCGGCAGGTTCCGCACGAACATCTTTCTCCAGCGGGGCATGGTCGGCGTTGTGATGCGGCACGTGCGGACGCGGATACCCGACTTCAAGGAGCTCGGGCTTCCGCCGATCGTCGAGAAGATCGCCCTCTTCGACCGCGGCATCGTCATCGTCAGCGGCGCAACCGGCTCCGGGAAGTCCACCACGCTCGCCGCGATGGTCGATTTCGTCAACGCCAGGGTCCGCCGCCACATCGTGACGATCGAGGACCCGATCGAGTTCATACACGAGGACGTGAAGTCGGTGATCGACCAGCGCGAGGTCGGCATCGACACGCGCTCCTTCCCCTCGGCCCTCCGTTTCGTGATGCGGCAGGACCCGGACATCATCCTGATCGGGGAGATGCGCGACAAGGAGAGTTTCATGGCGATGCTCACCGCCGCCGACGTGGGGCGGCTCTCGCTCGCCACCCTGCACACCTCCAACGCCGCCCAGGTGGTGCTCCGGGTGATGGACTTCTTCCCCGCGGCGGAGCGCGAGCAGGCCCGGCTCCAGCTCGCGGCGAACCTCGGCGCGGTCATCTGCCAGCGTCTCCTCCCGCGCGCCGACGGCGCCGGTTCCGTCCCCGCCGTGGAGGTGATGCTCGGGACCGCCACCGTGCGCAAGCTCATCCGGGAGAACAAGGTCGAGAAGCTCTCCGCCGCGATCCAGGAGGGACGGGACCAGGGGATGCAGACGTTCAACCAGTCCCTCGTGGACCTCGTGCAGTCGGGCGTCATCACGGACGAGACCGCCTTCGCCTACTCGCCGAACCCCGAGAGTCTCAAGATGAACCTCCAGGGGATCTACCTCGACGAGTCCCGCCAGATCCTCGGCGACGATTGAGCCGCGCCTCCGCGCCCCGCATCCGGCTCCTTTCCCCCGCGGCCGGGCGCGCCTGCCCGGCCGGGCGGAGCGCCGGAACGGCCGAAACCCCCCGAGGCGCCGGACGCGCCCGGCCGACATCTTCCGTGTCCCCCGCCTTCGATCCGTGGCACAATGGTGCCGTGTCCGACTATCTTGATTCCGTCCGCGAGCTGAAGCGCCTCGCCGCCCTCGAGCGCGGCGCGTTCCCCCCGAGGCCCGCCGCCTGCGCCGTCGCGCTCGTCTACCCGGACTCGTATTTCGTGGGGATGAGCAGTCTCGGCTTCCAGTTCGTCTACGCGCTCCTCAACTCCCTCCCCGACGTGCGCGCCGAGCGCGCCTTTTTCTCCCCCCGCCTCGAAAGCCGCACGGTGGAGAGCCGGGCGCCGCTGGGGACCTTCGACCTCGTCGCCTTCTCCCTCTCCTGCGAGCAGAACTACGGGAACGCGGCGGCGGTCCTGCGCGGCGCGGGCATCCCCCCGTTCGCCCGCGAGCGAGACGAGCGCTTCCCGCTGATCGTCGGGGGGGGCGTCTGCGCCTCGCTCAATCCGGAGCCGCTGGCGGACCTGTTCGATCTGTTCGTCCTCGGGGAGGCGGAGGAGATCCTCGGCCCGCTCTTCGAGCGCCTGCTGCGCCGGGGGAGGACGGTCGACAGGGGGCGGCTCCTCCGGTCGCTCGCGGAGATCCCCGGGGTCTACGTGCCGCGCCTCTTCGTCCCGCGCCTCGACGGAGAGGGACGGATCGCGGCGGTGGAGCCGGTCGACGCCTCCGTGCCGCGCCCGTCCGTCCGGCGGACGGCCGATCTCGACCGGTGGCCCGCCCTCGCCCCCGTGATCGCCCCGGAGACCGACTTCGGCGGCAAAGCGCTCGTGGAGGTGTCGCGCGGCTGCGGGCGGGCGTGCCGGTTCTGCGTCGCGGACTACGCCTACCGCCCCCCGCGCACGCGGAGCCGCGCGGCGCTGTCGCGCGCGATCCGGCGCGGGAGGGCGGCGCCGGGCGGCGTCGCGCTGCTCGGCGCATCGCTCTCGGACCTCCCGTGGACCGAGCAGATCTGCGCCGAGGCCGCGGCGGACGGCGGGCGCGTGTCGGTCTCCAGTGTGCGGGCCGACGCGCTCAGCGACGCGCTGCTGCGGATCCTCGCCGGGAGCGGCGCGAAAAGCATCACGATCGCCCCCGAGACCCCCGCCGAGCGTCTCCAGCGTCGCGTGAACAAATCCGTCTCCGCGCGGGAGATCCTCTCCGCGGCCGAGCGGGCCGCGGCGGCGGGCATCCGCGAGTTGAAGCTCTATTACCTCGTCGGCATCCCGGGGGAAAACGACGGCGACCTCGATGCGATCGGGGCGCAGGTGGCGGCGGCGGCCTCCCGTATCCCCGCGAGGGTGAGCGTCGGCTGCCTGGTCCCGAAGGCGGCTACGCCGCTCCAATGGGCGGGGATGGAGGAGGAGCGTGCATTGCGGAAGAAGTTCGCGGCGCTCAGGGGGATGCTGGCGCGGATCCCGCGCGTCCGGGTGAGCGGGATGAGCGCGCGGGAGGCGCTCCTCGAAGGGGCCCTGGCGCGCGGGGACCGGTCGCTGGCGCGGCACCTTGCCGCGGGCGAGCGGATCCCGAGGGAGGCGATCACCCGGCATGCCGTGCGGCCGCGCGGCGCGGACGAGATCTTTCCCTGGGACCATCTCGACACGGGGGTGTCGAAATCCTACCTCCGACTCGAGTTCGAGCGGTTCATGCGGGGGGAGATGACGGCGCCGTGCGCCCCGGCGTCGTGCCGCGCCTGCGGCGCGTGCGGGGACGGGATCGCGGGACGGGAAGGGTGAGATACAAGACGGCCGCGGCGCACCGCAGCGGGGCGGACGGCACTGTCGCGGCGCCGGCGGGGAGCGCGGGGAACAAGGCGATCGCAGCCCACCCGGACGCAGGCGCGAACCGGGTGAGCGCGGGAGGGGGCGGCGGATGATCCAACAAGACGGCTGCGTCTTCTTCGACATCCTCGCCGCCGAGCGGTGGCTCGGGCACGCGTTCACCACGCGGGGCTTCGAGGGCGGCGCGGGCGCGTTCGAGACCAGGGAGGCGGCAGTCGGCCGCCTCAGGGACCGTTTCTTCCCCGGCGTCCGCGGCGCGGTCTGGGGCGAACAGGTGCACGGGAAGGCGGTCGCCCTCGCGGACGGGCGGGGCGCCCCGTGGGGCGAGAGACCCGGGGTCGACGCGCTCATCGCCGGGGCGGAGGGCGTTCTGCTGGCGGCGTTCTCTGCGGATTGCCCGACCGTCTTCATCGCCGACAGGCGCGCCCGCGCGATCGGCCTCGTCCACTCGGGGAGGCGGGGGACGGAGCAGGGGGTCGTCGGCGCCTGTCTCGACGAAATGGCCGCGGCGTTCAACACCTCGCCGGCGGACTGTGTCTGCGCGATAAGCCCCTCGATCGGCCCCTGCTGCTACCCGGTCGATCTCTGGTCGCTCCTCGAGGAGGAACTCGGGAAGCGCGGGGTCGCGGCCGTGGAGAACCCCCGGATCTGCACCTCCTGCAGCCCGGCGCTGTTCCATTCGTACCGGAGGGAGCGGGGGCGGTGCGGGAGGATGGTCGGGGCGATGACGGTGCGCGGGGGCGGGGTTGAAAGGCGTTGACCGAGGCGGCGCGACTGTGCTACACAATGGAACGGAGCGAGGCGGGGCGATGATCGCCGACAACGTGAGGAAGGTGCGGAGCCGGATCGAGGCGGCGGCGCGGCGATCCAACCGCCCCGCAGGCGGAATCGAGCTCCTCGCCTCCACGAAGGGGCGGTCGGTAGAGGAGATCGGGGAGGCGCTGGCGGCCGGCGTCCGCCTGATCGGGGAGAACCGGGTGCAGGAGGCCGCCCGCAAGTTCCCGGAGCTCCGCGGCCGCGCGTCGATGCAGATGATCGGGCACCTCCAGCGCAACAAGGTCGCCGAGGCGCTGCGCATCTTCGATCTGATCCACTCCCTTGACCGGCTCCGGCTCGCGGAGGAGATCGAACGGGAGGCGGCGAAGTCGGGGCGCCTGGTGCCGGTGCTCGTCGAGGTCAATGTCTCGGGCGAGGAACACAAGTTCGGGGTGCGCCCCGACGAGCTCCCCGAATTCCTCGCCGCCGTAGGGCGGTTCGAACGCCTTCAGGTGGAGGGGCTGATGACGATGGCGCCGTTCTCCCCGGACCCGGAGAGGGCGCGCCCCGTCTTCAGGCGCCTCCGCGAACTCGCCGGCCGTTTCGCGGACGGGCCGCGCCTCCGGATGCGGCACCTCTCGATGGGGATGACGCAGGACTACGAGGTGGCGGTGGAGGAGGGGGCGACGATCGTGCGCATCGGCACGGCGATATTCGGGTGACGCATCCCTGCGGGGAGAGGCGCCGGTCGCGGGGCAGGCGCGTTCGGCACGGAGGACGATATGGCGGCGCGGATTGACCGGAGGATCGGATTCATAGGCGGCGGCAACATGGCGGAGGCGATCATCCGAGGTCTGCTCGACGCGGGGCTCTCTCTCGCCTCCGAGATCCTCGTCAGCGACACGAGGCGGGAGCGGCTCACGCATCTGTGCGGGAGTTTCGGGGTCGAGGCCGCGGAGTCGAATGCCGCCTGCGCGACGGCGAGCGACATCGTCATCCTCGCCGTCAAACCGCAGCATATGGGCGCCGTGCTCGAGGGGCTCTCGGGCGCCGGGGCCGCCGGGAAGCTCGTCATCTCCATCGCCGCGGGCGTCACGACCGCCGCCATCGAGCGGGCGCTCGGCCGGACGGCCGTGGTGCGGGTGATGCCGAACACCCCCTCCCTGATCGGCGAGGGGATGTCCATCTGGGCGCGGGGGAGCGCGGTCGGGGAGGGCGACGCGGAGTACGTGCGCTGCATCCTGCGGGCGCTCGGCAAGGAGATCGAGGTCGAGGAGAAACTCATCAACGCCGCGACCGCCGTGTCGGGAAGCGGCCCGGCGTACGTCTTCTATCTGCTCGAGGCGATGGAGAAGGCGGGGGAGGAGCTCGGGTTCACCGCGGCGCAGGCGCTCACCGTCGCGACGCAGACCCTCATCGGGGCCGCGCGGCTCGTGGAGAGTTCCGGACAGCGCCCCGAGGAGCTCCGCAGGCGGGTGACCTCCGCCGGGGGGACGACGGCGGCGGCCGTGAAGGTCCTCGATGAGAACGACGTCAAGAAGTCGCTCATCGCGGCGATCAAGGCCGCGGGCGCGCGGGCGGAGGAGTTGAGCGGGATCTAGTCCGCGTTTCCCCCGCACGCCGCCCGGTCCTCGGGCCTGTGTGCCGTGAACGGGGCCGTTTTCCGTCGGCCGAACGGGTGTACATTCAAGGTGCGTGTGCTCGATCTCCGCGAAAAGAACGGCGTCGCGCTTCTCAAAATCCGCCTCCAGCCGGGCGCCTCCACCAACGCCGTGGTCGGCGAATACGCAGGCGCCCTCAAGGTGAAGGTCCACGCCCCTCCGGAGAAGGGGAAAGCGAATCGCGCCGCCGCGGAGTTTCTTGCCGATCTTCTCGGGCTCAAACGCTCCGCCGTCACCCTTGTCCGCGGGGACCTCGCGAGAGACAAGATCTTCGCGATCGAGGGGATGGATCTCCCCCGCCTGCGCGCCCGCCTGGGGTGCGCCGGGAACGGCGCACGGTAGCCGCCGCGGGCGCGGAATCCGCCTTGTGCCCCTACCGCAGCAGGCCTTTGAGTTCCTCCACCACGGCCCGGTACTTCTCGTGGATCAGTGTGCGGTCGAACTCCCAAAACCCGGCCAGCATCGCCTGGTCTTCCTCGTCGGTGAAGTAGGCCCGCGCCGCCGGGAAGAAGATCTTGTCCTCCTTCTCGATATGCTTCGGATAGAATTCGACCAGCGTCTTCAGCCTCGCGGCGATGTCGGCGAGGGCCGACGCATCGCCGGCGCGATACCGGCTGTTGGCGTCCACGAGCGCCTCGGTGGTCTTCCGTCCGAACAGATGTTCCCCGATCAGTTCGTTCATGCGCTGTCGGTCCTCGGCTGACAGCTCCTTCTTGTTCAGCTCGCGGAACAGGATGTCCTCTTCCTTTCCGTGGTGGGTGCGGTCGGCATAGATCCGGATGAAGTCGACCGCGGTATCGACGAACAGCGGATCGAACCAGCCCGCCGACTCGATATCCCGGAGGGCGTTTTCGATAAGACCGAGCATCCGCTCTATCAGCCGATGCTCCACCATGAGCGGTCCGCGCGCCTGCATACGCACTCTTCCTTTCGCGATGTTTCGATCCCCTCGCGCCGCCGTCGGCGACCGGATTCTAGCACGTATGCGGAGGGGATGTCCCGGAAAGGCGGCGACTCGAGGCCGGGGGGGCGGAGGAGGGGAATCCCCCCCCTCCGGAGGCCTTTCGCCTCCGCTATTGCTTCTCCCGCTCGCTCGTGCTATAGTCCCGTTTCGTCTTTCACCTCGGGCGCACGGCGGCGGGAATGCGCCCGGCGTGGAACTCTCCGTATTGGAACGCAGTATGGACACGCACGACTACAAGGGCACGCTGAACCTTCCCAGAACCTCCTTCCCGATGAAGGCGTCCCTGAGCCTGCGGGAGCCGGAGCTGCTCGCATTCTGGGAGCGGGAGCGGGTCTACGAGAAGGCGCTGGCCAACCGGAAGGGCGGCCGGCCTTTCATCCTCCACGACGGCCCCCCCTACGCCAACGGCGACATCCATATGGGGCACGCCCTCAACAAGCTCCTCAAGGACATGGTCGTGAAGTACAAGACGATGCGCGGGTTTTACAGCCCCTTCGTCCCCGGCTGGGACTGCCACGGCCTTCCCGTCGAGCACCAATTGATGAAGGAGCTCAAGGTGCGCAAGCACCAGATCGACCGGGCGCGGTTCAGGGAGAAGGCGCGCGACTACGCGCTCCGGTTCGTCGACGTCCAGCGGGAGCAGTTCAAGCGGCTCGGCATCTTCGGCGACTGGGAGCGGCCGTACCTCACGCTCGACCCCGCCTACCAGGCCGCCATCATCGGCTGCTTCGGCAGGATGTACCTCGACGGATACGTCTACCGCGGGATGAAGCCGATCCACTGGTGCCCGGCCTGCGAGACCGCCCTCGCCGAGGCGGAGGTCGAGTACGACGACCACACCTCGCCGTCGGTCTACGTGGCGTTCGAGGCCGTCTCCGGCATCGAGAAGGCGCTCCCCGGGGCGCGCGGCGCCTCCCTGCTCATCTGGACCACGACGCCCTGGACGCTCCCCGCAAACCGCGCCGTCGCCGTGCGGCCCGAGTTCGAGTACGCCGCGGTCAGGATGAAGGGGCGCCTTCTCGTCGTGGCCCGGGAGCTCGCGGGCAGGGTGGCCGACGAGCTGGGCGAGCCGGCGCCGGAGGTTATGGGCGTCTGCCGCGGCCGCGATCTCGAGGGGGCGGTCGCCGCCCATCCGCTCACGGGGGACGGTTCGCCCGTGGTCCTCTCCAACCACGTGACGCTCGAACAGGGCACCGGCCTCGTCCATATCGCCCCGGGGCACGGCGACGAGGATTACCAGATCGGCCTGAAATACGGCCTCGAGATCTTCGCGCCGGTGGACGGGCGCGGGGCGTTCACCAAGGCGGCGGGGCGGTTCGCCGGGATGCGGGTCGAGGAGGCCAACAGACCGATCGTCGACGAGCTGCGCGGCAGCGGTGCGCTCCTCCTCTCGCGCGAGATCGCGCACTCGTACCCGCACTGCTGGCGATGCAGGCGGCCGGTGATCTTCAGGGCCACCGAGCAGTGGTTCATCGGCGTCGACCGGCGCGACCTGCGCAGGCGCGCACTCGAGGAGGCGGAAAAAACCGCCTGGATCCCCGAGCGGGGGCGCGGCAGGATCGCCAGCATGCTGGAGTCGCGGCCCGACTGGTGCCTCTCGCGCCAGCGCCACTGGGGGGTGCCGATCCCCGTGCTCTACTGCGCCGGCTGCGGCGAGCCGGTTCTGACCGCCCAGACCCTGGCGCGCGTGCGGGAGGCAGTCGCCGCGCGGGGCGCCGACGCGTGGTTTTCCGAGCCGGCCGTCTCGTTCGTCCCGGAGCGGTTCGGCTGCCCCTCCTGCGGGAAGGGGGAGTTTCGCAAGGAGGAGGATATCATCGACGTCTGGTTCGACTCCGGCGTCAGCCACCAGGCGGTTTTGGCCGCGCGGCCCGAGCTCGGGTTCCCTGCCGCGCTCTACCTCGAGGGGAGCGACCAGCACCGCGGATGGTTCCAGACCTCGCTCCTCACGGCGGTCGCCCTCGCGGGCCGCGCCCCGTTCGCGACGGTCCTGACGCACGGCTTCATCACCGACGGCGAGGGGAAGAAGATGTCCAAATCCGCGGGGAACGTGATCGCCCCCCGGAGCGTCATCGAGCGGTACGGGGCGGACATACTCCGCCTCTGGGTCGCCTCCGTGGACTACGGCGTCGATGTCCGGATCTCGCGGGAGATCCTCGACCAGCTCGTCGACGCGTACCGGAGGCTTCGGAACACGTTCCGGTACCTGCTCGGCAACCTGTGCGATTTCTCTCCTGAACGGCACCGCGTCCCCCTCGAACGGATGGAGGAGACGGACCGCTGGATCCTGAGCCGGCTCGAGCGCCTCCGCTCCGGCGTGACCGACGCGTACGAACGGTACGACTTCTGCCGGGCGTACCATCTGCTGCACCAGTTCTGCGCCGTGGATCTGAGCAGCCTCTACCTCGATGTCTTGAAGGACCGGCTCTACACCGCCGGGGGGGACTCGCCGCGGCGCCGCTCCGCGCAGACCGCCCTCTGCGCCGTCCTCGAGACCCTCGTCCCGCTCTCCGCCCCGATCCTCGCCTTCACCGCGGAGGAGGCGTGGCGCGCCGCGCCGTTCCTGACGGCGCGGGCGGCGAGCGTGCACTGGGCGGACTGGCCCGCGGCGCGGGAGGAGCATCTCGACGCGGCGCTCGAGGCGGAGTGGGAACGGCTGCTCGAGGTGCGGCGCGAGGCGGCGAAGGCGCTCGAGGAGGCGCGGCGGGGCGGGATGATCGGCAATGCGCTCGAGGCGCGGGTGGCGATCGTGTGCGGAGACGAGGGGCTGTTCAGGCTCCTGGACGCCAAGCGGCCCCTCCTCGCCGATCTGTTCATCGTCTCCGGCGTGGCGCTTTCGTTCGATCCGTCGGCGGGCGCCGCGGCGAAGGTGACGGTGGCGCGCGCGGAGGGGGGGAAGTGCGGGCGCTGCTGGAGATACGCCACGAACGTCGGGCGCAGCGCGGCGCACCCGTCGCTCTGCGGGCGGTGCGTCGAGGTGCTTCAATCGTACGGCCGCGCCTGACGCGGCGAAAAGGCAGCAGAGGGGAGGCGCGCGATGAGTACGGCGAGGACCGGATCGAAAAAGGCGAACAAGAGGCCGGCGAAGGGGGGGAAGGCGGCGGCGAAAACGCGCCGGCCCGCGGCGCCCCCGCGGCGGGCGAAGTCGCCCGTCACCGCGGCGTTGCGCAAGAAGCTGCGGGACGCGCTGATCGCCCAGAAGGAGCGGATCATGGGGAACTTCATGAACCTCCGCAAGACGCACCTTCGCAGCTCGCAGCGCGAATCGACCGGGGATCTGTCCGGCTACTCGCTGCACATGGCCGACATCGGCACCGACACCTTCGACCGCGAGTTCGCCCTGACCGTCGCCTCGAGCGAGCAGGACGTCCTGTACCGGATCGACCAGGCGCTCAGGCGGATGGAGGAGAAGCAGTACGGCCTCTGCGAGTCGTGCGGCCGCGCCATCAAGCTCGCGCGCTTGAAGGCGATGCCGTGGGCGCGCCTCTGCCTCCCGTGCAAGCAGAAGGAGGAGAAGGGCGTCGAGGAGGAGTCCTGAATGGCGACCGCCCTCGCCGCCGCCCTGGTCCTGGCGGCGGACCAGCTGACCAAACTCTGGGTGCGGAGCGCCTTCCTCGAGGAAGAGGTGGCGGTGGTCGTCCGCGGGTTCCTCAACCTCACCTACGTGCGCAACCGCGGCGGCGCATTCGGGATATTCCCGCACCAGCAGGCGCTCTTCATCGTGCTGTCGTTCGCGACCATCGCCGTCCTCGTCTGGTTCCACCGAAGCATCGGGGCGCACCACCGCCTCTGCAAAATCGCCCTCGGGATGATCCTCGGAGGGGCGGTCGGCAACCTCGCGGACCGGCTCCTGGTGGACCGCGAGCGGTGCGTGATCGACTGGATCGACGTCCACTGGGGCGCGTACCACTGGCCCGCGTTCAACGTCGCCGACAGCGCGATCAGCGTCGGCGTCGTCCTGCTCCTGTACTACCTGATGCTCAACGCCGAAACCAAACCCGCGCGGGGCGCGCCGGCGCCGCCGCCTGGGGGGTGAGGCGGCGGAAAGGGAGTGCGCATGCGTCCGGTCCTGTTCAGCGTCGGCCCCCTGACCGTCTACTGGTACGGGGTCTTCGTCGCCCTGGCGTTCCTCGCCGCTCTCGCCACCGCCGCGGGGCGGCTGAAACGGTACGGCTGGCGGCCGGAGATCGCCTACGACATCGGCATCTACGCCCTGCTGGCCGCGATCGCTGGATCGCGCCTCCTCTACATCCTCGAGGACCCGCGGGAGTTCCTCTCCTCCCCGCTGGAGATCTTCAAGGTCTGGAAGGGGGGGCTCTCGTTCCTCGGCGGCCTCGCCGGCGCCGTCCTGGCCGGCGCCGTCTACCTCCGCCTCCACCGGCTTCCGGTGCTCGCGGGGTTCGATCTCCTCGTCCCCTCCGTGGCGCTCGGGCACGCGGTGGGGCGCATCGGCTGCTTCCTGAACGGCTGCTGTTTCGGCGCGGCGTCCGGCGTGCCGTGGGCGGTCGTCTTCCCGGACGGGAGCGCGGCGCACGCGTACCAGCTCCGCGAGGCGGGGCTCCTGCCGCCGGGGAGCGCGTGGAGCATCCCGGTCCACCCCGTCCAGATCTACGAGTCGCTCGCGGAGATCGGGATCTTCGTCGCGCTCTCGTGCTGCCTCCCGCGCAGCCGGTTCCGCGGCGAGATCTTCCTCCTGTACCTGTTTCTCTACGGGATCGCCCGGTTCGTCCTCGAGGAGTTTCGCGCCGACACCCCCGCGATCCTCGCCGTGGGCCGGTCGGCCCTGAGCCTGCCGCAGCTGACGGGACTCGGGATGGCGCTGGTCTCCGCGGCGCTGATCCTCGCCGCGGGGCGGCGGCGCCAGGGGGCGTGAGCGGGGACGATGGACACCGCGACGCGGTTCGAGACAGACGCCGGGGGCGGCGGGGCGCGCCTCGACAGGTTCCTGGCGGAACGGATGGAGGGGGTGTCCCGCGCCGCGGTGCAGCGGCTGATCGCGGACCGGCGCGTCCTCGTGAACGGGAAGGCCGTCAAGGCGCACCAGCGCCTTCGACCGGGCGATCGGGTCGAGGTCTGCGTGCCGCCGCCCCGGCCGACGGGCATCCAAGCGGAGCCGGTCCCGCTCTCCGTCCTGTACGAGGACGACGATCTCCTCGTGGTGGACAAGCCGGCGGGGATGATCGTCCACCCGGCGGGGCGCATCGTCTCGGGGACGCTCGTCAACGCGCTCCTCGCCCGGTGCCCGGACCTGTCCGGGATCGGCGGCGCCCTGAAGCCGGGGATCGTGCACCGGCTTGACAAGGGCACGAGCGGCTGCATCGTCGTCGCCAAGGGCGACGAGGCGCACCGGCTGATCGCCGCCCAGTTCGCGCGCCGCGAGGTGTACAAGGAGTATCTCGCCGTCGTGCGCGGGGCCCCCCCTGCGAAACGGGGGATCGTCGAGGGATTGATCGCGCGGCACCCGGTGGAGCGGAAACGGATGGCGGTACGGAAGGACCGCGGCCGCCTCTCGGTCACCCGCTACGAGGTGCGGGAGCGGTTCGACGGATTCTCGCTCGTCTCGCTGCTGCCGGGCACGGGGAGGACGCACCAGATCCGGGTTCACATGGCGCACCTCGGCTGCCCGCTGCTCGGCGACACGCTCTACGGCGGACGGGGGGCGAAGCGGAGGGAGGGGCCGGAGGCGGAGCGGCCGATGCTCCACGCGCGGCGCCTCGGCTTCAGGCACCCGCGCACCGGGGCGGAGGTGCGGGTCGAGGCGCCCGTCCCCGAGGATTTGTTGCGGGTCCTCGCGGCGCTGCGGGCGAAAACCGAATCCACCACGAGAGAGTAGAAACGTGAGACGGGCAGCCGTTCCTCTGTATCCGCTCAGGTTCGAGCCGATCTGCAAGGAGAAGGTCTGGGGCGGGCGGCGCATCGAGGGCGTCTACGGGCGCCCCCTGGCGCCGGGCGCCCGCGTCGGGGAGTCGTGGGAGATCGCCGACCATGGGGGGGACGTGAGCCGCGTGGCGGAGGGGCCGCTGGCGGGCCGTTCCCTGCGGGAGCTCGTCGCGGAGGATCCCGAACGGATCCTCGGCGAAGCGCTCGCCGCCCGCCGCTTCGACCGGTTCCCGCTGCTCTTCAAGCTCCTCGACGCCTCGGCGCACCTCTCCGTCCAGGTCCACCCGCCGGACGGCTACGCGGCGGGGCACGAGCGCGGCGAGTGGGGGAAGACGGAACTCTGGTACGTCGCGGCCGCGGAGCGGGGGGCGGCGCTGCTCTGCGGGCTCCGGCCGGGGCTGGGGCGGGAAGAGTTGACGCGGGCGCTCGCGGAGGGCCGCGTCGACGGGTGCCTCAGGCGGATCGCGGTGAAGCCGGGAGACGCGCTCTTCGTGCCGGCGGGGATGGTGCACGCCGTCTGCGCGGGCGTCCTCCTGTTCGAGATCGAGGAGAACTCGGACGTCACCTACCGGCTCTTCGACTGGGGGCGCGCGGGGCGGCCGTTGCACCTGGCCAAGGCGCTCGAGGTCGTCGACTTCGACCTCCGCCTCGATCCGCTGGTCTGCGCCCGGTGGGAGGAGGGGGACGGTTTCCGCGCCGCGCCCCTCGCCCGCTGCCGCCACTTCGCCGCGACCGTCTGCGAGGTGCGGGGGCGGATCTCCTCCTCCTGCGCGGGGGAGCGGTTCCGGGTGCTCGCCGTCGCCTCGGGGCGCGGGCTCCTGCGCCACGGGGGCCCATGCGGCGAAGTCGTCCTCCGCGGCGGCGACCATCTCCTGCTCCCGGCGGCGCTGGGCGACTACACGGTGGAGGCGGAAGGGGCGGGGATGGTCCTGCTCCAGACGGAGGTTCCATAGCGCATGAAGAGCATGACCGGCTACGGCGAGGGGACGGCGAGAGGTCCGTTCGGACGCTGCAGCGTCCAGATCCAGAGCGTCAACGGGAGGTACTTCAAGCTCACGGCGAACATCCCGCGGGAGATCGCCCCGTTCGAGCCGAGGATACGCAGCTATCTGCAGGAGCGGACCGGCCGGGGCCAGGTCACCGCCTACGTGATCTTCACCCCCCCCGAGGGGAGCACGGAACGCGTGGTGATCGACCGGCGCGCCTGCCGGGAGCTGGCCGCGCAGCTCAGGAACGTGGGCGCGTGGCTCCGTCTCGAGGGGGGGCTCGATCTCTCCACGCTCGTCGCCACGGGAGCGGTCGTCCGCACCGAGATGGCGAATCTCGCGCGGCGCCCGGTCTGGGGGCTCGTCCGCCGCGCCCTCGCCGTCGCCTGCGACGACCTCGCGCGGAGCCAGGAGCGCGAGGGGAGCCGGCTGGCGGGCGATTTCGTCAGGCGCTGGAGACGGGTGGACTCGTTGATCGCCCGGATCGACGCCCTCCGCGCGCAGAGCACGCGGCGCTACGAGGAGAAGATCCGCAGGAAGGTGCGCACGGTGCTCGAGGGCGCCTCGTACGACGAGGCGCGGCTGCTCGCCGAGGTGAGCCTTTACGCCGACAAGGTGGACATCACGGAGGAGATCGTGCGCCTGCGGAGCCACATGAAGAGCTTCCGCGCGCTCCTCGCCGCGAACGGGGAGGTCGGCAAGAAGCTGGACTTCACGATGCAGGAGATCCAGCGCGAGGTGAACACCTCGGCGAACAAGGCCAACGACGCGCGCATCTCGACCTTCGCCATCAAGATCAAGGCGGAGCTGGAGAAGATCCGGGAACAGCTCCAGAACATCCAGTAGCGCCGCCGGGCGTTTCCGGTTGCCAGTTTCCCGGGAGTAAGGTTTAATGATGCGAGGATCCATGCGCACCGGCATACTGTTCGTCATCACCGCCCCGTCGGGGGCCGGCAAGACCACGCTGCTCGACCTTCTCCTGAAGGAGGTCCCGCTCCTCGACTACTCGGTCTCCGTCACCACCCGCGGCCCGCGGCGCGGCGAGGTGGACGGCAAGGCGTACCATTTCACGACCCGGGTCAGATTCGAGGAGCTGCTCGCCGCCGGCGAGTTCCTCGAACACGCCCTCGTCTACGACAACTACTACGGCACGCGGAGGAGCGTGATAGACAAGACGCTGGCGGCGGGGCGGGACGTCATCCTCGACATAGACGTCCGCGGCGCGCTCCAGGTGATGGAGAAGGACTGCCCGGCGGTCTTCATCTACATCCTCCCCCCCTCGATGCGGGAGCTCGAACGCCGGCTGCGGGGGAGGGCGACCGACGCGGAGGAGGTCATCCAGAAACGCCTTTCGCTCGCCCGCGAGGAGATGGGCTACGCGGGGCGGTACGACTACGTCGTCGTGAACGACCAACTCGACACGGCGTGCGGGGAGCTGAAGGCGGTCATCGCCGCGGAGCGCCTGCGCGCGGCCCGCAACGCGAAGCTGATCGAAAGGATACGCACGGGATGAAGAAGCCCAACGCCGCCCGCCCGCCGTTGTCGGGCAGGAAGGTCCTCGTCGGGGTATGCGGGGGGATCGCCGCGTACAAGGCGTGCGAGCTCGTGCGCCGGCTGACGAAGGCCGGCGCCGAGGTGCGGGTCGTGATGACCCGGGCCGCGCGCGAGTTCGTCGCGCCGCTCACCTTCAGGACGCTCTCGCGCGCCCCCGTGGTGTCGGAGCTCTTCGACTCGCCCCCCGAGTTCGACCCGGTCCATATCAGTCTCGCCGAATGGGCCGACGTCGTGCTGATCGCCCCGGCGACCGCCAACGTCATAGGGAAGATCGCCTGCGGCATCGCCGACGACCTCCTCTCCTGCACCGTCATGGCCGCACGCCCGCCGGTCGTCGTCGCCCCGGCGATGAACGAGGCGATGTGGCGCAGCGCCGCCGTCCGCCGGAACGTGGCGCTCCTGAAACGCCGCGGCTTCCTGATCGTCGGCCCGGAGGAGGGGCGCCTCGCCTGCGGCAGCGAGGGGCCGGGGAGGCTCGCGGAGGTCGACGAGCTGTACAAGGCGGTCGAGAGGCTGGTGTGAGGTGACCGTCCGTTTCCTCGTCACCGCGGGCCCCACCCGCGAGTACCTCGACCCGGTTCGCTTCATCTCCAACCCATCCAGCGGGAGGATGGGCTACGCGGTCGCGGAGGCGGCGCTCCGGGCGGGGGGGCGCGTCACCCTGGTGAGCGGCCCGGTCGCGCTCGTCCCCCCCGCGGGGGTTCGTCTCATCGAGGTCGAGACGGCGGAGGAGATGCGCCGGGCGGTGCGGGACGAGGCGGCCGGCGCCGACGTGGTCGTGATGGCGGCCGCGGTGGCGGACTACCGCCCCGCCCGGCGTTCCCGCCGCAAGTTGAAGAAGGGGCCGTCCTCCCTCTCCGTGCGGATGGTGAGGACGCCCGACATCCTCGCCGAGCTGGGGCGGAGGCGGGGAAAGGCGCTGCTGGTCGGGTTCGCGGCGGAGACGGGGGACCCGGCCCGGGAGGCGGCGCGGAAGCTCGCGCAGAAGGGCCTCGACCTCGTCATCGGGAACGACGTTTCGCGGCGCGGTTCGGGATTCGGCAGCGGTTTCAACGAGGCCGTGTTCGTCGGCCGAAACGGGGAGTGCGAACGGCTTCCGCGGATGCGGAAGGAGCGGCTGGCGCGGCTGATCGTGCGCCGCTGTCTCGCCCTGCGGGGCTCTGGTGCCGGAGGCCGGACTCGAACCGGCACGCCCGCCTGAAGCGGACTCGGGATTTTAAGTCCCGTATGTCTGCCAATTCCATCACTCCGGCGCCCGCAGCCGGGGGCATTATCGCATCACCGGGTCGGTTTTCCAAGCGACAAGGGGAGAGACACATGGAACGGGTTGACGTCACCATCGTGGGCGCGGGCGTCGTCGGGCTCGCGATCGCCGCGGAGCTCGCCGAAGAGGGGCTCGACTCCGCGGTCGTCGAGCGCCACGACTCCTTCGGGAGGGAGTGCAGCAGCCGCAACAGCGAGGTCGTCCACGCCGGCATCTACTACCCGCGGGGTTCGCGCAAGGCCTCCCTCTGCGTGGAGGGGCGCCGGGAGCTCTACCGGCTCCTCGAGGAGCGCGGGATCCCGTTCCGGAAAACGGGCAAGCTCATCGTCGCGTGGGACCGGTCGCAGGTGCCGACACTCGAAAAGCTCAAGGCGCAGGGCGACCAGAACGGGGTCGAGGGGCTCCGCCTTCTCGGCCGGGCGGAGACGGCGGCGCTCGAGCCCGACATCCGCGCCGAGGCGGGGCTCCTGTCGCCGGAGACGGGGATATTCGACACGCACCGTTTCATGGCCTTTCTCGAGAAGAAGGCGTCGCGGCGGGCGACGATCGCCTACCGGTGCGAGGCCGTCGGCATCGCGAAGGAGCCGGGCGGCTACACGGTGCGCGTCCGGGACGCCGACGGCGAGGAGTACCGGTTCGAGAGCCGCCTGGTCGTCAACGCCGCGGGCCTCGGCGCCGCGCGCGTCGCCGAGATGGCGGGCATCGACACCGCCGCCGCCGGCTACACGATCAGCCCGTGCAAGGGGGAGTATTTCAGTCTCGGGCGCGGGAAGGGGAGGGGGCTCCGGCACCTGATCTACCCGCCCCCCACAGATATCAGTCTCGGGGTGCACACCGTGCTCGACCTGCAGGGCGGGGTGAAGCTGGGCCCGAACGCGTTCTACGTCAACGACGATTCAGACTACGCGGTGGACGAGGGGCACCGCAGGGAGTTCTTCCTCGGGGCGCGGGAATACCTGCCGTTCATCGAGGAGGAAGACCTCTCGCCCGACATGGCCGGGATACGGCCGAAGCTCTACCGGACCGGCGAACCGCAGCGGGACTTCGTGATCCGGGAGGAGGCGGACAAGGGGCTCGAGGGATTCATCAACCTGCTGGGGCTGGAGTCGCCCGCCCTCACCGCGTCGCTGGCCATAGGGCGGCTGGTGGGGCGGATGGTGAAGGCGGCCGGGTGAGGCGAACGCCCCCGGTCACTTGACGAACGAAGGGGAGACCACGTCGTCCGGCGCCTCTCGGAGCATCGACCCGGCGGTCTCCGGCACCACCAGTTCGTCCCCGAAGGGGGCCGACGGCCCTGTTCTGAACGCGGGTATCCTCGGCGCCGCGGCCTGCGGGACGCAGCCGGCGGAGACGGCGGCCGCGACGGTCGCGAGGAAAAGCCGCGGCCTTGAGATGCGGAACTGCTTCATTGGCGAACGCCCCCCGGTGTCTGCGAGAGAAGATGGAGGCGGCGGTCGGAGTTGAACCGACGAATAGAGGTTTTGCAGACCTCCGCCTTAGCCACTTGGCTACGCCGCCGCTATTCTCGACACGTAGGGTAGCACAGCTGCCCGCCGCGCCGCAACAGTATCCGCACCGCCGGGCCGCATTTGCCGCATTTGGCGGTTGACGCCCGGCACGCGGGATGGTAGAGTCCGTCTCCGCACTCAATGGGAGGAATCGCGGGTGAAGACCTATATGGCCCGGACGGGCGAGATTTCCAGGAAATGGCACCTGATCGACGCCGACGGGCAGGTGCTCGGACGGATGGCCACGAGGATCGCCGATCTCCTGCGCGGCAAGGGGAAGGCGGAGTTCACCCCCCACGTGGACACGGGGGATTTCGTGGTCGTGATCAATGCGGCGAAGGTGAAGCTCACGGGCAAGAAGGATCTCCAGAAGACCTACACCCGCTACTCGGGCTACCCAGGCGGGCTCAAGACGATACCGGTGGCGCGGGTCCGCGAGCGGCACCCGGAGCGGCTTGTCGAACACGCGGTGGCCGGGATGATGCCCAAGAACAAGCTCGGGCGCGCCCTGCTTTCGAAACTCAAGGTCTACGCGGGGTCCGAGCATCCGCACGCGGCGCAGAAGCCCGCCGCGGCGGCGCGGTGACCGAGCGTTCCACGGAGGGGAAGATGACGGTGCAGCACGCGGCGGTGAGAACCACCGGGAGACGGAAGACGGCGGTTGCGACGGTGCGGCTCGCGCCGGGCACCGGGCTGATGACGGTGAACGGCGTCCCGATCGAGCGCTACTTCCGGACCGAGGAGATGCGGGTGATCGTGGCGCAGCCGCTCACGGTCACGAAAACGAAGGAGAAGTACGACGTCACCGCCGTCGTCAAGGGCGGCGGGCTGATGGGGCAGGTGGGGGCGCTTCGGCACGGGCTCGCGCGCGCGATCTCCCGCCACGACGAGACGATGCGCCAGAGCCTCAAGCAGGCGGGACTCCTCACGCGCGATCCCCGCGCGAAGGAGAGGAAGAAGTACGGACGCCCGGGGGCGCGGAAGAGATTCCAGTTCTCCAAGCGCTGAGCGGATGCGGGGCGAACACGCACGGGGCAGGGCCGGACGCCGGCGCCTGCCCCGTTTGTCACTGTTTTCATTGACACCGGGTGCGGCGATACTATAATGCCGCCCAGCGAGGTGAATCGATGCTGCGCGTGGCGATCGTGGGGGCGACCGGATACGCCGGGTGCGAACTGCTCGAGATCCTGCTCAGGCACCCCCGGGTGAAGGTGGCGTCGCTCACCGCCAAGCTGGACCGCGAGATCCGCATCAGCGACGAATATCCGCGCTTCACCGGGCGAATCGACCTCCCCTGCGCCCCGCTGGACGTCGAGGAGGTCTGCCGGAAGGCGGACCTGGTTTTCCTCTCGCTGCCCCACGGCGTGTCGATGAGATTCGCCCGCCCGTTCCGCCTCGCCGGGAAGAAGGTCATCGACCTGAGCGCCGACTTCCGGTTTCGCGACGTCGGCGTCTTCAAACGCTGGTACGGGATCGAGCACGAGGCGGTCGAACTGCTCGCCGAGGCGGTCTACGGCCTGCCTGAACTCCACGCCGACGAGGTGCGGGCGGCGGCTCTGGTCGCGAACCCCGGCTGCTACCCCACCGGCTCCATCCTCGCCCTCGCGCCGCTCCTCGCGGCGGGGCTCGTCGACCCCGCCGGGATCGTCATCGACGCCAAGTCCGGCGTCACCGGCGCCGGGCGGAAGGCCTCCCTGGCGATGCTGTTCGGCGAGGTCAACGAGAGCTTCCGCGCCTACAAGGTGGGGGTGCACCAGCACACCCCGGAGATCGAGGTCGAGCTCGGCAGGGCCGCGGGCGCGCCGCTGCAGCTCCTCTTCACGCCGCACCTTGTGCCGATGAACCGCGGCATCCTCACCACCGCCTATCTCACCCCGCGCGGGAAGATCTCCGACGCCGCGGTGCGCGACGCCTACCGAAACGTCTACGAGAAGGCGCCGTTCGTCCGGCTGATGGGGGCCGGGAAGCTCGCCGACACGAAGAACGTCGCGGGGCTCAATTTCTGCGACATCTCGTTCGTCGTGGACGAGCGCACGAACACGATCGTCGTCGTCTCGGCCATCGACAACCTCCTCAAGGGCGCCGCCGGGCAGGCGGTGCAGAACATGAACCTCGTCTGCGGTTTCCCCGAGACCGAGGGGCTTCGTTGAACGTCCCCGGCCGGGCGCGCCGCGTTCCCGCGGGAGGATTGCGCGTATGACACACCCCACCGGGTGCGTGACCGCCGCCGCGGGATTCCGCGCGGCGGGCGTCTGCTGCGGCATCAGGGAGGGGAAGAAGGACCTCGCCCTCCTCGTCTCCGATCTCCCGGCCGCGGCCGCCGGGACGTTCACCACGAACCGCTTCTGCGCCGCCCCGGTGCGGCTGAGCCGCACGCGGATCGCCGCGGGGAGGGCGCGGGCGATCGTGGCCAACAGCGGCTGCGCGAACGCGGCGACCGGCGACGCCGGCCTCCGCGACGCCGAAACGGTGGCGGCGGCGGCGGCGCGGGCGGCGGGCCTCGACCCGGCGGAGGTGCTCACGGCCTCGACCGGGCGGATCGGGAGGCGTCTCCCCGTCGAGCGGATCACGGCGGCCATGCCGGGGCTCGTCGCCGCGCTCAGCCGCGAGGGGGGGCGGGACGCGGCGGAGGCGATCCTCACCACCGATACGCGCCCCAAGGAGGCGGTCGCCCGGTTCCTTCTCGGGGGTGGGGAGGCGACCGTCGGCGGCATGGCGAAGGGCGCCGGGATGATCCACCCGGAGATGGCGACGATGCTGGCGTTCATCACCACCGACGCGGCGGTCGAACCGGCCTTCCTCTCAGCGCTGCTCCGGGGGAGCGTGGAGAAGAGCTTCAACCGGATCAGCGTGGACGGGGACCGGAGCACCAACGACTCCGTCTTCATCCTGGCCAACGGCGCCGCGGGGAACAGCCCGCTCCTGCGGGAGGATTCCGACGGGGCGCGCGGATTCGCGGAGGCGCTCGACCGGGTCACCGGCGCGCTCGCGGAGATGATCGTGCGCGACGGAGAGGGGGCGTCGAGGTTCGTCGAGATCCTCATCCGCGGGGCGCGGGACGCGGCCGAGGCGAAGCGCCTCGGTTTCGCCGTCGCCAACTCGCCCCTCGTGAAGACCGCGATCTTCGGGCGGGACCCGAACTGGGGAAGGATCCTCTCCTCCCTCGGGGCGGCGGGCGTCGACTTCGCCCAGGATGCACTCGAGCTGTTCCTGCAGGGGCGGCGCGTCTTCGGCAACGGCGCGCCCGCGGGGGCGGACGAGGCGGAGCTGGGGAAGCTGCTCGAGGGGCCCAACGTCAGGATCGAGGCGGTCCTCTCGCGCGGCGCGGCGCAGGAGCGGATACTCACCTGCGACCTGACGCCGGACTACGTGGAGTTGAACAAGACCTGAGACGGGGACGGCGCGCAGCTCGTTCGTCTGACGGCGCACGCAGCCCCCGCCGGCGCACGGCACGGAAGATCGGAGATTGCACGGATGGGCGACCTCAAGAAGCTGATCGGCAAGGCGGCGGTCCTGATCGAAGCGCTCCCCTACATCCAGCGCTTCAGACGCAAGGTCGTTGTCGTGAAGTACGGCGGGAGCACGATGGGCTCCGGCGACCCGGACGCCATCCTCCGCGACATCGTCTTCATGGGATGCGTGGGGATCCGCCCGGTCGTGGTGCACGGCGGCGGCAACGCGATCAGCGCGCGCCTGAAGGAGCGCGGGATCGCGCCCCGGTTCGTGTCGGGCCTCCGGGTGACCGACGCGAAGACGATGAAGGTCGTCGAGGAGGTGCTGTCGGAGGTGAACCGGGGGATCGTGGCCCGCATCGGGGAGCTCGGCGGCTGCGCCCGCACCGTCGGCGGCCGGGACGGGGTGCTTCGGGCGAAACGGCATTTCCCCGAGGTCGAGAAGAGCGGGCGGGGAGAGCGGGCGGATATCGGCTACGTGGGCGATGTCGCGGAGGTCGCGGTGGGACCGCTCCGCGAGCTTCTGAAGAAGGACGTCATCCCGGTGATCGCTCCGATCGGGACGGACGCGGAGGGGAACCTCTACAACATCAACGCCGACACCGCCGCGGGCGAGGTGGCCGCCGCCCTCAAGGCGGAGAAGCTCATTCTACTGACCGACGTGCGCGGCATCCTCAGGAACCCCGGGGACGACAGATCGCTCATCGAGACGCTCCGGATCGGCGACATCGAGACGCTCAAGGCGGCCGGTGCGCTCACGGGCGGCATGCTGCCGAAGGTGCGGGCGGGGGTGACCTCGGTGCGGGCGGGGGTGCCGAAGACGCACATCGTGGACGGGCGGCTGCCGCACTCGATACTGCTCGAGGTGTTCACCGACGCGGGGATCGGCACCGAGATCGTGAAGGGGTAGGCGTCGCCGCGGGGGGCAGGGGGCGCGGGGAAACGATTGCGCGGGCGGACGGACGTGCGCGCCTGACCGTATCCGACGGCCCGGAGGCGCCCGACGGAGAGGGCGCGGCGCGAACTCAGTGAAGGGGAGAACGATGAAGAGGACGCGGAACAAGGCGGCGGGAACGATCGATCTGTACGGGCGCTACGTGGTCCCCTCGTACGGGAGGAGTCCGCTGGTCGTCGTCAGGGGGAAGGGCTCGTGGGTCTGGGACGATCGCGGGCGCAGATACCTGGACTTCTTCCCCGGCTACGCGGTGAGCGGCCTCGGGCACTGCCACCCGAGGGTCGTGGCCGCCGTCAGGAAACAGGCCGGAACGCTCCTGCACCTCCCGAACATCTACTACATCCCCCTCCAGGCCCGCCTCGCCGAGCTGATCGTCGAGCACGCCTTCCCGGGGAAGTGCTTCTTCTGCAACAGCGGCGCGGAGGCGAACGAGGCGGCGATGAAGCTCGCCCGGCGGGCGGGGAGCGCGACGGGCCGCTACGGGATTGTCGCGATGCGCGAGTCGTTTCACGGGCGCACCATCGCCACGGTCACGGCGACCGGGCAGGAGAAGTACCAGCGCGGCTTCGGCCCGCTCCTCCCGGGGATCACGCACGTCCCGTTCGGCGACATCGGCGCCTTGTCGCGCGCGGTGAGCGACACGACCTGCGCGGTGATGCTCGAGCCGATCCAGGGCGAGGGGGGGATCAACGTCGCCCCCGCGGACTATTTCGCCGCGGTCCGCGATCTGTGCGACAGGCGGGGGCTCCTCCTCATCATGGACGAGGTGCAGACCGGGATGGGGAGGACCGGCAGATACTTCGCGTACCAGCACTACGGCATCGTGCCCGACGTGATGACGCTCGCCAAGACCCTCGGCGGCGGCGTGGCGATCGGGGCGATGCTCGCCGCGTCGAAGTACGCGGACCTGCTGCAGCCCGGGACGCACGCCTCCACCTTCGGCGGGAACCCGCTCGCCTGCGCGGCCGGGGTCGCGGTCTTCGAAACGATCGAGAAGGAGAAGCTTTTGAAGCGCGCCCAGCAGATGGGGAACTATCTCCGCGCGCGGCTCCTCCGCCTCGCGAAGCGCTGCCCGTTCGTCCGGGAGGTCCGGGGCGTGGGGCTGATGCTCGGGATGCAGCTGTCGATCGACGGGAAGGCGGTCGTGGCGGAGTGCCTGAAGCGGGGGATGCTCACCAACGCCACCGGCGACAATGTCGTCCGTTTCATGCCCGCGATGACCGTCACGAAGGCGGAGGTCGACCGGGCGATGGCGATCGTGGAGGAGGCGTTCGCCGCCGTCGTCCGCTAGGGGCCGGCGCCGCCGATTCAGACGGAAAGGGAACCCAGATGGAAAAGGTGGTGTTGGCGTACTCGGGGGGGCTCGACACCTCGATCATCTTGAAGTGGCTCCGCGAGGAGCGGGGGATGGACGTCATCGCCTACGTGGCCGACCTCGGCCAGGGCAAGGAGCTCGACGGCATCCGGCGGAAGGCGCTCCGCACCGGCGCGAGCAAGGTCTACGTCGAGGATCTCCGCGAGGAGTTCGTACGCGACTACGTCTTCGCCGCGCTCAAGGCGAACGCGATCTACGAGGGGACCTACCTGCTCGGCACCTCCATCGCCCGCCCGCTCATCGCGAAGCGGCAGGTGGAGATCGCGCGCAGGGAGAAGGCCGCCGCCGTGGCGCACGGCGCGACCGGGAAGGGGAACGACCAGGTGCGGTTCGAACTCGCCTTCGCCGCCCTCGGGCCCGACCTGAAGGTCATCGCCCCGTGGAGGGAGTGGAACCTCGGCGCGCGCGCGGACCTGTTCGAGTACGCCACGCGGCACGGCATCCCGATCCCCGTGACGAAGGAGAAGCCGTACTCGAGCGACCGGAACCTCCTGCACATCAGCTTCGAGGGGGGCATCCTCGAGGACCCGGACCGCGAGCCCGACGAGGATATGTTCGTCCTCAGCGTCTCCCCGGAGAGGGCCCCGGACAAGCCGACCTATGTCGAGATCGGTTTCGCCCGGGGGGTGCCGGTCGCCGTGGACGGGAAGCGGCTCTCCCCCGCGAAGCTCCTCGCCCGCCTGAACGAGCTCGGCGGGAGGAACGGCGTGGGGCGGATCGACATCGTCGAGAACCGGTACGTCGGGATGAAGTGCCGCGGCGTCTACGAGACGCCCGGCGGCACGATCCTCCATATCGCGCACCGGGCGATGGAGTCGCTCACGATGGACCGCGAGGTGATGCACTTCCGCGACTCGTTCATCCCGTGCTACGCCTCGCTCGTCTACAACGGGTTCTGGTTCTCGCCGGAGATGCGGCTGCTGACGGCGGCCGTGGAGGAGAGCCAAAAAAACGTCACCGGGACGGTGCGCGTCAAGCTCTACAAGGGCAACTGCATCGTCGTCGGGCGCTCCTCCCCCTGCTCGCTCTACAGCCCCGCGCACGCCACCTTCGAGGCGAGCGGCGCCGTGTACAACCAGGCCGACGCGACGGGATTCATCAGGCTGAACGGACTGCGCCTGAGGATCGAGGCGATGCTGCAGGGGAGGGGGCGGGTTTCGAAACGCGGATGAACGGCGAACGGCGGATGCGTCCGTGTCAACCCGGCGGCGTCCACTGCGCCGCTTGGCACGCGTCGTTGGGCCGTCTTGTCAATCCACCGGGGGATGACGGCATGAGCGGGAAGATCTGGTCCGGCAGGTTCGATACAAGGATGGCGCCCGAGGTGGAGGCGTTCACCGCCTCCGTCGGCTTCGACCGGATTCTCTACAGGCACGACATCCGCGGCAGTCTCGCCCACGTCGCGATGCTCGCGAGGCAGGGGCTCGTCACGGCGGCGGAGGCCAAAAAGATCTCGGCGGGGTTGAAGCGGGTGGAGGCGGAGATCGCCCGGGGGGCGTACCGTCCCGGCCCCGAGCACGAGGATATCCATATGGCGGTCGAGACGCGGCTGAAGGAGCTGATCGGCCCCGCCGCGGACCGGCTCCACACCGCCCGGAGCCGCAACGACCAGGTCGCCCTCGACACCCGCCTCTTCCTCATCGACGCCGTCGGCGACGCGATCGAGGGGATCCGGGGGCTCCAGAAGGCCGTCGTCGCGTCGGCGTGGAAACACCGGCATCTCGTGATGCCCGGCTTCACGCACCTCCAGCACGGCCAGCCGGTGCTCGTCGCGCACCACCTCCTCGCGCATGTCGAGATGCTCGAGCGCGACGCGGCCCGGATGGCGGACTGCCTGAAGCGGGCGAAGGCGTGCCCGCTCGGCGCGGGGGCGCTCGCGGGGACGTCGTTGCCGATCGACCGGCGGGAGACGGCCCGCCTGCTCGGCCTCCCCCGGCTCTGCGAGAACAGCATCGACGCCGTGAGCGACCGCGACTTCATCCTCGAGTTCCTCTCCGCCGGGGCCATACTGGGCGTGCACCTTTCCCGGATGGCCGAGGAGATCGTCCTCTGGGCGAGCAAGGAGTTCTCGTTCGTCGCGCTGGACCTCTCCTACTGCAGCGGCTCCTCCCTGATGCCCCAGAAGGCCAACCCCGATGTTGCCGAGCTGGTGCGCGGGAAGGCGGGCCGGCTCATCGGCGCGCTCGTCTCCGTCCTGACCATGATGAAGGGGCTCCCGCTCGCCTACAACCGGGACATGCAGGAGGACAAGGAGCCGCTCTTCGACGCCGCCTTGACGATCGACGGCTGCCTCGGGATCATGGCGGGGCTCTGGGAGAGGATCTCGTTCCGCCCGGAGGCGCTCCGCCGGTCGCTCGAGGGCGACTTCAGCCAGGCCACCGACCTCGTCGAGCAGCTCGTCGTGAACGGCGTCCCGTTCCGCGAGGCGCACCGCCTCGTCGGCCGGCTCGTCGCCGACTGCCTGCGCCGGAGGAAACGCCTCGATGAGCTCACCCTCGCGGAGCTGAAGGCGTGCGCGCCGCAGTTCGGGGAAGGCGCGCTCGCCCTCCTCTCGCACGACGAGACGGTCCGGCGGAAGAGATCGCTCGGGTCCACCTCGTCCGCGGGCGTGGCGAAAGCGCTCGCGGCCTGGAGGAGAAAACTCGCCCATGCATGAGTTCTCCTACCGCGGCGGGCGGCTCTGCGCCGAGTCGGTCCCGCTGGAGGATCTGGCCCGCAGATTCGGCACCCCGCTCTACGTCTACAGCCACGCCACCCTGACGGGGCATTTCGAGCGGCTCGACCGCGCCTTCGCCGGGGTGCCGCACCTGATCTGCTACTCGGTGAAGTCGTGCGCGAACCTCGCCGTGCTGAAGACCCTCGCGAACGCCGGGGCCGGCTTCGACATCGTCTCCGGCGGGGAGCTGCGCCGCGCCCTCGCGACGGGGGTCGGCCCGGAGAAGATCGTCTTCGCCGGCGTGGGGAAGACGGAGGAGGAGATCGCCGCGGCGCTGCGGAGGCGGATCCTCTTCCTGACCGTGGAGTCGCTCGCGGAGCTCGAAACGATCGAACGGGTCGCCGCGCGGCTCCGCCTCGTCGCCCGGATTGCGTTCCGTGTCACCCCCGACGTGGACCCGCACACGCACCGGTACATCACCACCGGGAAGGCGGAGAACAAGTTCGGCCTCGACCTCGCGCGCGCCCGCGAGGCCTACCGGAAGGCGATGCGGTTGCGGCACGTGCGGCCGACGGCGCTGCAGATGCACATCGGTTCGCAGATCGTCGAGACCGGCCCGTACGTGGAGGCGCTGCGGAAGGTGCTCCCGCTGGCGCGGGTCCTGTTGCGGGACGGGGTGCCGCTCGAGCGGCTCGACATCGGCGGCGGGCTCGGCATCATCTACCGCGACGAAACCCCCGCGACCGCCGACCGGTTCGCCGCGGCGGTGCTCCCGGAACTCGAGGGGCTCGGTCTGAAACTCGTCCTCGAGCCCGGGCGCTTCATCGCCGGAAACTCGGGGGTGCTGCTGACGCGCGTGCTCTACCGCAAGAAGGGCGGCGCCCGCGACTTCGTCATCGTGGACGCGGCGATGAACGACCTGATCCGGCCCAGCCTCTACGGGGCCTACCACGAGATCCTTCCCCTCCGGAAGGGGAAGGGGAGAACGATCACCGCCGACGTGGTGGGACCGGTCTGCGAGTCGGGCGACTTCCTCGCCAAGGACCGGAGGATGCGGGAGCCGCGCCCCGGCGATCTTCTCGCGGTGATGGGGGCGGGGGCGTACGGCTTCGCGATGTCCTCCAACTACAACTCTCGGCGGCGCGCCGCGGAGGTGTTGGCGCGCGGCGCGCGCGCCTGGCTCGTGCGAAAGCGGGAACGCTACGAGGACCTCGTCAGGGGCGAGCGCATCCCGGCGTTCCTCGAGAAGTAGCGTCGCCGCGGATTTAGACGGATTGCCGCGGGCCGAGATATGGCGATCGTTGAAGGCGCGAGGATATGGCCTGATATATTCATCCGCCGATCAGAAGCCGGATGGCGCGTGTCTGGTTCTCCCCGTCGTTCCGGCGAACGCCGGAATCCAGGCGTGTACGCTTTAACGCGGGCTCCCCGTTTTCGCGGGGATGAGATCCGATCGGGTTGATGAATGGATCGGGGTAGGGGATTCCCCGCTTCATCCGGCATATACTTCGTGTTCATCCGTGTCGGTCCGCGGCTAAGAGCAAGGGTGGTGTTTTGGTCATGAAGATTCCGTTCGTGAAGATGCACGGGCTCGGGAACGATTTCGTCCTCCTCGACTGCGTCCGGCAGACGCTGCCGATCCACCAGGGACTCGTCCGCTCACTCTGCGACCGGCGGCACGGCATCGGGGCCGACCAGCTCCTGGTCCTTGAACCGTCGAAGAAGGCCGACTTCCGGATGCGGGTCTTCAACGCCGACGGCGGCGAGGTGGAGATGTGCGGCAACGGGATTCGCTGTCTTGCGAAGTACCTTGTGACGCAGACACTCCTCCCCGAGGGGGAGCAGGCGATCGAGACGAAGGCCGGGATCATGCGTCCCCGGGTGGAGGGGGGGCGGATCACCGTGGACATGGGCGTCCCCGAGCTCGAGGGGCCGAAGATCCCCGTGCGGCTGCAGGGGAGGATCGTCGACCGCGAGGTGACGCTCGCCAACGAGCAGAGGCGCATCACCTGCGTCTCGATGGGGAACCCGCACTGCGTCATCTTCACCGAAAATCTCGCCGCGTGCCCGGTGCGGCAGCTCGGCCCCAAGATCGAGGCCGACGCGCTTTTCCCCCGGCGCGTCAACGTGGAGTTCGTGCAGGCGGAGTCGCCCGCCAGGATCTCGATGCGGGTCTGGGAGCGCGGCGCGGGGGAGACGGCGGCGTGCGGGACCGGGGCGTGCGCCGCGGCGGTGGCGAGCGTCCTCACCGGCCGCACCGGCCGGGATCTCGTCGTCGCCCTGCCCGGCGGGGAGCTCTCGATCCGGTGGGACGAGGACGGCCACGTCCTCATGACCGGCCCCGCCGAAGAGGTCTTCCGCGGCGAGATCGACGTCGAGCGGACGCGCTAGCGCCCGCAATCGCCGCCGCCCACGGCGGCTTCACGTCCCGCGGATTTCGCGCCCGCCGAATCCGCACCTGCGCCGCGCCGGCGACGCATCGGTCTTCCGGCGCGCCCTCCCCTCGCGGCGTTTTCGACCGGGATGGCCGGCGAAGAACGGCCGTACCCCCTCCGATGCGGCAGGGGATCGCCTGCCGCCGCGTTCCACTCGTCCGGGGCGGAGCCGTGCCCCCCGCCCGTCGCGGCGGATCCGGATCCGGCGGCGCCGCGGGGGGAGGAGTGTCATGACGCGCCCCCCGTGACGCGCGCCGCGCGTTCCGCCCCGGCGATCCGGCATGCCGATCGTCGAGAAGCGGATTGACGCGGGACGTCTTGTGCAGTACCATCAGAGCGGCGGCGGCGGGGAATATCTCCGGGAGAAGAGCATGTCGGGCTACCGTCGCCGGGCGGGGTGATCGGCAGGCGCCAGCCGCCTCCCGCGCGGCCGGGTTCCGTTCAAGACGCCGCCGCTTCTCGCTGACAGGTCCGGTCTGACGGCACCGCGCATCGTCGACGCGGCATTCGAGCCGCACGGCATCGCCCCGGGAGGCGTCTCGCAATCCATCTGCGCCGACGCCGCCCCGCGGCCCGGCGCGGTGCCGGGGTGAAACGGGCGCCTGTTCCCGGACGGTGCGTGGCGAAAACGGGCGGTGAGGAAGATGGACCTCGTCTATATCGTCGTGCCGGCGTTGCTGCTTGCCATCGCCCTGGCCGCTGTCTGGCTCGACCGCTGGAGCGTCCCGGTCATACTGGTCGCCCTTGGCGCGGGCATCCTCTTCGGCAGCGATATCCTGGGGCTCTGGCACTTCGACGATATCGAGCTGGCCAACAGTGTCGCAAACCTCGCCTTGGTGTTCATCCTGTTCGACGGCGGCTTCTCCACCAAACGCTCCAACTTCCAGGCAGTCGCGCTCCCTGCGGGCGGTCTCGCCACCTGGGGCGTGGTGCTCACGGCGCTGGTGACCTTCGGGGTCCTGCACGGCTGGTGCAACTGGCCGCTTCACAAAGCGCTTTTGCTCGCCGCCATCATCTCCTCCACCGACGCGGCGGCGATCTTCTCGATGCTCCGCCGCCAATCCCTGCCGCCGAAGCTGTCGTCCATCGTCGAGATCGAAAGCGCCGCCAACGACCCGATGGCGATCCTGCTCACCGTGGCGGTGATCGACGGGATCACCTCCGCCCGCGCCGCCTGGCTGACCTCCATGGCGGTCTTCGTCTGGAAGTTCGCGGTCGGGCCGATCTGCGGATGGTATCTCGCCAAGGCGGCGCTGTGGCTGTTCAATCGTCTTCATCCGCAAGACCGCGGCCACTACTACGTCCTTTCATTGGGGATCATCCTGTTCATCTACGGCCTGACCGAGATGATCAACGGCAGCGGAATGCTGGCGGTGTTCGTCGCGGGCTATCTGCTGGGGAATCGTCCATTCGTCCACAAGCAAGGGGTGGCGAATTTCTCATCCGCGGTCTCCACCGTCGCCAACGTCGGCATGTTCGCCCTGATGGGGCTCCAGGTCTTCCCGCATCAGTGGGGGGAGATCTGGGGGGACGGCATCCTGTTGTTCCTCGTACTGACGCTGCTCGCGCGGCCTCTCGCGGTATGGGTGGGCACGGCGGGCATGCGGCTCGGCTGGAAAAGCAAGACATTCATCGCGTGGGCCGGTCTTCGGGGTTCGGTGCCCATCGTCCTGGCCACCTATCCGGCGGCGGCGGGGCTCGCCATCGGACAGGAGGTCTTCAACCTCGTCTTCTTCGCCGTTCTGTTGTCCATCGCGCTGCAAGGTTCCACGCTGGGGTGGCTGGCGCGGCTGCTCGGCCTCACCTGCCCCGCGAGGCCGATCCCCCTGTTCGATCTGGAGCTTGTCACCATGGCCGAAAGCGACTTGGATCTGATGGTGGTGGATCTGCCGGGCCCGCGGGGCGCAATCGGGCCCGCCATCTCCGAGTTGCGGCTCCCCGCCGGCTCGGCGATCATCCTGATAACGCGGGACAAGGACATAGTGGTCCCCAAGGGTTCGGTGTATCTGCAAGGGTGGGATCGGGTGACCGTGCTCGCGCATGCCAAGGACCACGAGATCATTCGTTCCGTTCTCATGGACGCGTTCACCGCCGCGGTGCGGCGATCGGACGCGGATGGGGGGTTTGACACCGCCCGGCGGGCGATATCCTGAAGACCGCGCCGCACGGACGAGGCCGCGGAAGGAGATGGCGAACGGTCGCCCGACAGCGCGGAGGCGCGCGGAACAGTCGCGCGCCGCCACGGTGAACGGCGGCCCGAACCATGGAGGAGATCATGCGTGTGATGTTGAAGCGGGCGTATGATCCGCCGGCCGCGTCGGACGGCGCCCGGATTCTCGTGGATCGTCTCTGGCCGCGCGGATTGTCCAAGGTCGGGGCGAAACTCGATTGCTGGCTCAAGGAGGTCGCGCCGACAACCGAACTCCGGCGATGGTACGGGCATGATCCGAAGAAGTGGCGCGAGTTCGAGGAACGGTATCGGATCGAGATCGGGCGCAACCCCGCGATGGCCGAGCTTCGACGGCGTGCCCGTCGGGGGAACGTCACGCTTGTCTACGCCGCGAGGGATCAGGCGCACAACGAAGCTGTCGTACTGAAGAAGATACTGGACGGGGGGGCGTGAGGACCGGTTCCGGCGCGACGCCGGCACGCACGGATCCTCGGCCGCCCCGCCGCCGCGCCCCGCGGCCAACGACGCCGCAAGGCGCGCGCACTGGCGGCTCGGCGCCGGGGAAGCGCATCCGGGAGGAGAAGATGACCGTTGCATCGAACGCGGCACGGGCACCGGAGACGTTCAATGGCCGCATCCTGATGATCGGATGCGGAAGCATCGGACAGGCCGTTCTGCCGATCATCGGCCGGCATCTCGAGGGGATTCAGACGCGGATGACCGTCCTTTCGGCCGACGAATCCGGGCGGGGGATCGCAGAGCGTTTCGGCACGAAGTTCATCCACTGCATCCTGACGCCCGGCAACTACCGCAGGGTGTTGAAGAACTACGTTCGCGACGGCGATCTCATGTTGAATCTCTCCGTCGACATCTCCAGCCTGGACCTGATCCGGTTCTGCGCGGAACGAAACGCGCTGTACGTGGACACCTCGATAGAGCCGTGGCCGGGCGTATTCGACAACCCGATGCTGGAGCTTCACCAGCGGACGAACTACGCCATCCGCGCCGGGGTCATCGATCTTGCGCGGGAATTGGGGCCCGATGCGCCTACCGCCGTGGTCGATCACGGCGCCAATCCGGGGCTGGTCTCCCACTTCGTCAAACGCGCCCTCGTCGACCTGGATCGGAGCATCCGCGGCGGGAACGCGCGACCGTCGCGCCGCGAGGAATGGGCGAACCTTGCGCGTGAACTCAAGATAACCGCGATTCAGATATCCGAGCGCGACACGCAAGCCAGCCAGCGGCCGAAGCGCCAAAGGGAGTTCATCAACACCTGGTCCATAGACGGGTTCGTGGACGAGTTGATGCAGCCGAGCGAGCTGTCCTTCGGCACCTTCGAAAAACGGCGGCCGAAGGGGGCGCACGAGCATCGCCCCGGCTCCGGGACCCTGTACCTGGAGCGCCCCGGGGCGAGCACCTTTGCGCGCAGCTGGGTCCCCTCGATCGGCGGTTTCCAGGGGATGCTGGTGACCCATGACGAGATCTTCTCGATCGCCGACTACCTGTCGATTCGCGGCCCCGGCGAGTTCCTGTACCGGCCGAGCGTGATGTTTGTCTACCATCCCTGCGATGATGCGATGCTGTCCGCGCTGGAACTGGAGGGGGGGGGATGGATCCTGCAACCCAGCTGCCGGCGCCTCGGCAAGGATATCGTGGAGGGGATGGACGAGCTCGGGGTCTTGCTGATCGGTCACGAAAGAAACGCGTACTGGTACGGCTCACAGCTCTCGATCAGGGAGGCGCGCCGGCACGTGGACTACGCAAACGCGACGACCGTGCAGGTCACGGCGGGGGCCGTCGCCGCCGTCCTGTGGGCCATGCGCAACCCGCGACGGGGCGTGATCGAGCCCGAGGATCTGGACTACGAGGATTGCCTCGCAACGGCGGAGCCCTATCTGGGACGCCTCGTGGGCGAGTTTACGGACTGGACACCGCTCGACGGCCGCGGCAAGTATTTCCCCGAAAAGCTCGATGTCGAAAGCCCCTGGCAGTTTCAGAACGTCCGCAGCAGACAGTGGTATGGCGACTGAACGCCGACCGGCGACGGCGGGCCACGTGGCCTGGCGGGCGTCCGCCGACGATTCGGGGTATGCGTGCCGGCGTCTCGGGCGACGGGGTGAAACGGGTGCCCCTGTCGGGGGGTATGCCCGTTGACCGGATGCGGAGAAGCCCGCGGATAGAAGAGCCCTCCGCGGAGGGCTCTTCTGCGCCGGGATTGCGCCCCGCGCGCGGGTCACGAATGGGCGCACCCTCCGCCCCCCGCATCGTGCCCGGCGCAGGACGCCTGCCTGTCGAGCTCCGGCAGGCCTCCGGAGGCGAGGGCGGAGAGGGCGTCGGCGACCGTCCCGCCCCCGGCGTGGAAGACGCGAATGCCGGCTTTGCGAAACCCGGTCAGCGCCCCCATGCCTATGCCACCCGCCACGACGGCGTCCACCGCGCGCCCGCCGATCGCTTTCAGGGGGTTGCACGCCCCCGGCGCGTGCGCCTTGTCGTCGTTGTGCACCGTCTCGAACGTTTTCGATTCGGTGTCGACGCACAGGAAGATCGGGGCCGATCCGAAGTGGCCGTGGATCGGGCTCTGGAGCCCCTTCTCCTCCGTGACCGGGATGAACAGTTTCACTCTGCGCCTCCTTTCGTCGTGTCGCGCGGCATCCTTGCATCCGCCTCTTCCATCCTCTCCGGTTTCTTCTCCGCGCCGGCGCCGCGCGCGGACCCCCCCGTGCCTCTCCATCCCGGCCCGGCCCCCCGGCGGCCTCGCCGCGCCCTCCCGGCCTGACCGCACCCGCACGGGCCCATGCCGCGCCCCGGCCACGCGTCCGCGGGGCCTGGTGTGTCCCTCGCCGGCATCCTGTCTCCTCCGTCCATGGTGATCGGCCCTCCCTCCATCCTGATCGCCTTCCCGTGCAGCAGGGCATCGGCGATCTTTTTGTGCGCCGCCCCGATAAGGCGGGAAAAGGTGGGGCGGGAGATCCGCATCCTTTCCGCCGCCTCCTCATGGTAGGCCCCGTACAGATCGGCAAGCCGTATCGCCTCGACCTCGTCGAGCGGCACAACGACCTCCTCAAGCACGCCTAGAGGCACCCCCGCGGGCTTGAAGTAGGTGATCCCCGGCACGTGGCAGATGCGTCTCAGGCATTTCGGTCTCGGCATGCGCCCCCTCCGATCGTCGGGGATATTATGCACAAATGCTCATTACATGTCATCAGAAAACTACAGGAAGGGACAGTGCGATAAGTCGGGCGGCGCGCGTGCGGAGAGAAGCGGCAGGCGGAAGCTTGGGAAACAGAGGGCCGTGACGAGGGGCCGCAGTTCGAGCGCATCGCGCAACAACCTCTCGACCCTGAAGGGCCGTTTTGGTAGCATGACGGCGTGGCGATCGACGGACCGACGTCGAGAGCCGGGGATGGAAAGAGGAATACACCCCCGGTATCCGAACAATCGAAGTCGACCTCCTGCCGGCCGCCAGGAGGCGGAACGCGCCGGGAAAACTCTTTTCGATCGCCATCGCCGACTCCACCGGCGACGGTCACCTCAACCTCGATACAAACCGGGAAACGGATTCTCGAGAGACGGAACTGTCCGGCACCATCCCGTTTCGGGGTACGGAAAAGAATCGGGGGCACCCCTCGACTGTTGACCGCGCGCCGGACGCTGCGCATTTCGTACGGGGCGTTGCGGAATGCCGTCCGCCTGTTCCGGGGCGCCCGGCATCCTCGAACACGCGGCCGCAGCGAAGATCCGCCGCGGCGAGCACGTGCCTTGACGGTCGCCGCTGATCCGCACCGCCGCTGGCGTTCATGAAAGGAGGCGACAATGGCGACACGAAAGCTGTGCGTCACTCGATTCGACAAATCGCGGCTCGAAGAGCTCATCGCCGTGGCCAAGGAGTTCGGCGATCAGACCCGGAAGGATCTGGAGTTGTTGGCGGGCGAACTGGAGAGGGCGGAAGCGGTCGTATCCAAAAACGTGCCCGCGGATGTGGTGACGATGAATTCCAAGGTCGTGCTGCGTGATCTGGATACCTCTGAAGAGATGACCTATATGCTGGTTTTCCCGAGCGATGCGGACATCGAGGAGGGGGCTATCTCGGTTCTCGCCCCGGTGGGTACGGCGATCCTGGGATACGCCAAAGGGGATGTCGTGGAATGGCCCGTCCCATCCGGGTTGCGCCGCATCCGCATCGAAAAAATCGTCTACCAGCCCGAAGCGGCCGGCGATTATCACCTGTAGCGCCGACGGTCCGTTGCATGCGGCGGTCTGACGCGCGTGAACGACGGCGTTCGCGAAGGCGGATACTCGCGCAGCCGCGGGCGCCGGCCGCGGTTCCGTTGCCGCGGATGCGGAGCCGGACTTGCCGCCCGTCTGCGTGCGTTCACGCACAGCCAGGCGGCCGGCTACAGCCGGAACGGCCTGCGATTTCGCGCGGAGCAATCCGGGACTTCGATGAGGGGCATCGTGCGTGGGGTCGCAGGGGACAGCGACCCCGTGCCTGCACCTGCAGGCGGGTCACCTGACGACCGCCGCCCTCTTTAACGGCTGGGTGGCGCATCGTATGGAGCCGCCCTGGCCGTTATGCGTTCCGAAATACACCGGATGAACCTTGATGCCGCGCTTGGTCAGTTCAGACCGGATGAAATCGTTACTGATATGATCGTTGTATGACATGATGTAGTTGTTTTCGTCCACCGGCAGTCCATTCACAGCCAGCCTTGAAGCATCAGCCAGAGGCACCTTGATCAGGTCCCACCCCCGTAGACAGGAGGGGAGGCCCTCCACGAACGCCTCTTCGCAGACGATCGCCAGACCGTGACGCGGAATGGACAACACGCAATCCAGATGCAGAATCTGCTCCACCAACGGCACGCGTTCAACGCGATATGCGCGGCCCAGTACCTGCTGCAGCCATTCGCATCCCGCCTGATTGGACCCTACCGCCTGATTGAGGGTATTTCCCACCAGGATGGTCTCGTCTAGCATCACCAGATCGCCGCCTTCCAGCGCGGGCTCATCCGGCGACGGCATGGCCAGGGGCGCGGCGTGCGGCATGGCGAACCATCGGATATCGCCCTGCCTACACCTGGCCGCGAGTATCTCCTTGAACCCCGATATATCCACGCGGCGGAGCATGGTGCGCAGATTGAATTCAATCACCTGGTTGCCGATCACGATCATGTTGTCGCGGGGAAAATCCTGGGAGTAGCCGTTCGCCAGGATTTCCCGGCCGTAATTCCGGACGATGAAATCCTCGGTTAATTGCATGGGCCGGCACACCCGCACCCCCAGGCCGGTCAGGACGTTGATCAACGCCTGGTTTTCCCCTTCCAGCAGTTCCGTTTCGCTCTTGCGTTTGACCGGATGGATCATCTCCGTCCACGACAGGCCGGCGGTGGCCCGCGTGTACTCCGCTTCATCCGGAGGCAGTATCTTGAGCGTTTCCTGCAGCCACGGCGCATCCAGTTCCGGCGACTTCCCGTAAGGCAGTCCGACAATCACTTCCTGCAGGGCGCCGTATTCACTGTCGACGTACACCGGGGTATCGCCGCCGGGCACGGTCCGGCAGCCGGCGAGTGCCAAGCCGCCGGCCGGCAGGAGCAGGAGGAGGAGGAGATCCCTACGCATCTACGACTCCTTTCGGCTGAGAAAAGTGTTTGGCGTTCGAAACGACCGCTCGCCCTACGATCGCGGCATGCCGCGTGGAAGGATATCCCATGCCGACGAAATCGGCCAACGAAATCGGGCAAGGCCATACGCAGCCCATGCACAGCCTGATGGCTGATGCCGCGGGGATGCGTCATTCCCGGAATCGAATGTGTGTATTCCGCCACGGCTGCATTGTGCAGGATGGTGTAAGATGGCACAGGGTCGAAAGCCACGGCCGGGGGGCAGGGATGCCTTCCGCGTGCGGGGAAACCGGTGAAGCCGGTGCGAGATGGACGCAACGGCGGTTGCGTCTTCAGACAGGGCGGATGAGCTGAGGGCCATAGGATGCGCGCAAGGGGCGCATCTCGACATTCGATGGTTGAGCCCTGATTCCGAACAACGGCATTCTGCTGTCGCGCTGCGCGCGCGGCGCGATGCCGACCGTTGGGCTGCAACAGCCACAGACGACATGAAACTCCCCACAACGGACGAGATCCATGAGGCGCGTGCGCCGATGGCTTCGCTGATCGGCAAGTCTGAAAAGGCGCTGCAGAAACTGCCGCCGGGAACGTGGCAGCATACGATGCTGCAGAATAACCTCAAGGCGCTGCGCATCGCGTTCGCGCTGCTCAACAAGGGGACTGACGGTGCGGACGGTTTCACGCAGGCCGAGTTGCGGGAGGCCCGCGCTGCGCTTGCTTCCATGATAGGCAAGACCGAGAAGACCCAGGCCGGATTCTCGCCGGGAACCTCCCCGCATACGCTGCAGCGGAACAGGCGCAAGGCGCTGCGCATCGCGGAGGCATTGATGGACGCAGGATCGGCTTCGCGGCGCAGTCCGGGGAGCGGTCAACGGGAATGCTATGCCGGACCAGAGCATCGAAACTGCGTGGAACGACGAAGCGGGCTCGCCTCCGGCCCGAGGCTCAACGGCCACCCGTCGGGACAGTAGATCGAAATCGGGATCGCTGTCGGGATCGAAACGAAACGGCGCTCGGACACGAGAGACCGGGAGCCATATCGGGCGCGGGAGGAGATGGCGATCCACGAGGGGAACGAGATCGATCCCGTTCCCGAAAGCGATTCGGATGAGACCAAGCCCCGGCGAGTCGGGGGGGCGACGGGATTCCGCCGCGTCACCGCTGACGTTGCCTGATCTATCCGGCGCATGGTATCTCCGGAAGCTTCTCCGTGTAAATCTCCGCGGAACTGTGCTACCCTGTGCGAAAACACGGATGCGAGTTCCCTGTGACCTCTGTGGCGAAGCGCGTATGCAGGGGGGTGCCCATGTTCAGCGGATCCATCGTTGCCCTGGTGACGCCGTTCAAAAACGGCGAGGTGGACTACCCGGCGCTGGCCGAGCTGCTCGAGTTCCAGATCGGCGCCGGGACCGACGTGATCCTGCCCTGCGGCACGACCGGGGAGTCGGCGACGCTGTCGCATGAGGAGCACGACCGCGTGGTCGAATTCGTCGTCCAGAAGGTCGCCGGGCGGGTGCCGGTCATCGCGGGGAGCGGTTCGAACTCCACGGCGGAGGCGCTGCGGCTTACGCGGCACGCCAAGGAGGCGGGCGCCGACGGCGTCCTGGTGATCACCCCGTACGGCAACAAGCCGACCCAGCGCGGGCTTATCTACCATTACGAGGCGCTGGCGAAGGGGGTGGATATCCCGATCGTGCTGTACAACGTCCCCGGGAGGACCGGCGTCTCGATCGCCCCGGAGACGGTCGCCGCCCTCTCGAGGCACAAGAACATCGTGGCCATCAAGGAGGCCGGCGGCAGCCTCGAGCAGGTGAGCCAGATCATCTCCCGGTGCGACATTACCGTCCTCTCCGGCGACGACAGTTTGACCTTCCCGATCATGGCGCTGGGGGGGAAGGGGGTAGTCTCCGTGGTCGCCAACGTCCTGCCCGCCGCGGTCGCCGAGATGGTGGAGACGTACCTCGAGAAGGACGTCGAGGGGGCGCGCACGATGCACTATGAGCTCTACCGGATGAGCCGGGCGCTCTTCATCGAGACCAATCCGATCCCGGTGAAGGCGGCCCTGGCGATGATGGGCAAGATCGAAGAGGAGTACCGGCTGCCGCTCTGCCGGATGGCCGATGAAAACCGGCTGAAGCTCGAGAAGGTGATGAAGGAGTACGAACTGATCTGAGCGTCGTGAGACGCCGGACGCGGGAGGGAGGGGGAGCGCCGGATGCAGAGGATCGTCGTCTGCGGGGCCTGCGGGCGGATGGGGAAGAGGATCATCGCCTGCGCGGCGGAGGATCCGGGGATCGCCGTCGCCGGCGCGGTGGAACGCGCGGGGCACCCGTGCCTGGGGGCCGATGCGGGGGCCTGCGCGGGCGTCGGCGAAATCGGGGTCGCCGTCTCGGCGGATCTCGAAGCCGCCGCCCGCGGGGCGGATGTGATCGTGGACTTCTCCGGCCGCGAGACGGCGGTGCGGAACGCCGCGGCGGCCGCCTCCCTCGGCATGCCGATCGTGATCGGCACGACCGGTCTCGGGGAGGAGCAGCTACACCCGATTCGGGCGGCGGCGGAAAAGGTCGCCTGCGTCGTCGCGCCCAACATGAGCGTCGGGGCGAATCTTCTCATCGAGATCGCAGCCGAGACGGCGCGCCTCCTCGGCGACGACTACGACGTCGAGATCGTCGAGACGCATCACCGGATGAAGAAGGACGCGCCGAGCGGGACGGCGCTCGCCCTGGCGCGCGCCGTCGCCGGGGCCCGCGGAATCGATCTTCCCGGAGCCGTCGTGTACGGGAGGAGCGGCCACCCGGGCGCGCGCCCGAAGGGGCAGATCGGCATTCACGCGGTCCGGCAGGGCGATGTCGTCGGCGACCATGTCGTCGGTTTCGCCGCGCCGGGCGAGCGGATCGAGCTTGTCCACCGCGCCACCTCGCGCGATACGTTCGCGCGCGGCGCCCTGCGGGCGGCGAAATGGGTCGCGAAGAAGGCGCCCGGCATCTACGGGATGGCGGACGTGCTGCGCGAGGGCTGATCGCCACGGATCATGCGGACGACGCGGAGGCGCCCTTTTCCCGCGCTTCCCGCCGTTCGATTTCTCATTCAGGAGGAGGGGGAAACGGCGGTGAACGCACGGAAGCGGATCGCGATAGCGTACGCGGACAGGCTGCGGAGGCTCCCTCCGTACCTGTTCGCCGAGATCGACCGGATGAAGCGGGAGGTCGTCAAAACGGGGCGGGACATCATCGACCTCGGCGTGGGGGACCCGGACCTCCCGACGCCGCCGCACATCATCGAGGCGCTGCACCGGGCGGCGCTCGACCCGGCGAATCACCGGTACGCGCTCGACCTCGGGATGCCGGTCCTGCGCGAGGCGATCGCGGGCTGGTACGACCGCCGCTTCGGGGTGTCGCTCGACCCGGAGACGGAGGTGCTCCCCCTCATCGGCTCCAAGGAGGGGATCGGCCACATCCCGTTCGCGTTCGTGAACCCCGGCGACGCGGTGCTCGTCCCCGACCCCGGCTACCCCGTCTACCAGGCCACGACCATCCTCGCCGGCGGCGCGCCGCACCGGATGCCGCTCCGCGAGGAGAACGGCTTCCTCCCGGATCTCGACGCGATCCCGGAAAAGATCGGCCGCACCGCCAAGCTCCTCTTCATCAACTACCCGAACAATCCGACCGCGGCGACCGCCGACCGGGGGTTCTTCGACCGCGTGGTCGAATACGCCCGGCGGCACGGCGTCATCGTCTGCCACGACGCCGCCTACACGGAGCTCGCCTTCGACGGGTACCGGCCGCAGAGCTTCCTCTCGGCGGAGGGGGCGCGGGAGGTCGGCATCGAATTCCATTCGCTCTCCAAGACCTACAGCATGACCGGCTGGCGGATCGGCTTCGCCGTCGGCAACGCGGAGGTGCTCGGGGGGCTCGGCAAGGTGAAGTCGAACCTCGACTCGGGGATCTTCCAGGCGGTGCAGCTCGCCGGTGTCGCGGCGCTCGAGGGAAGGCAGGATTTCCTGGCCGAGTATACCGCGATCTACCAGCGCAGGCGCGACGTGCTCGTGGACGGTCTCCGCGGTCTCGGCTGGCGCGTCGCCAGGCCGAAGGCGACCTTCTACGTCTGGGCGCCCGTCCCGGGGCACATGCGCTCCGAGGAGATGGCGGGGCGGCTTTTGAAGGAGGCCGGTATCGTCGCCACGCCCGGCAACGGCCTCGGGCCGAGCGGGGAGGGGTATATCCGCATGACCCTGACCGTGCCGGAGGAGCGCCTCCGCGAGGCGGTGGAGAGGATCTCGAGGATGCGTGCGTGAGACGGGTGACGGGGGGACGGCGGCGGTCCCGATGGGGAAGGCACTCGCGAAACCCCGGGCGACGGAACGGGTCGGTGGAGCGCGCGCGGAGGATCTGCGGCCTCCGCGGTGATCTCTCCGTCGTCGAGCGCTGCCGACCCGCCGTGCGGGCGAGGAGAGCCGATGCGCCTGAACGGTCGTTGTGCGTCCCGCCTCTCCCGTCGTGCGTCTGAAACGGCGCACCTCGGACTGGGCTCCAACCTCGGGAATCCCGCGAGGAACCTCCGCGAGGCGGTCGGGAGGATCGAAGCGGTGCCGGGCGTCAGGGTGGTGAAGCGCTCCCCCGTCTACCGCACGGAGCCGGTCGGCGGGCCGCCGCAGCCCGCGTATCTGAACGCGGCGATCGAGGTCGAGACCTCGCTCGAACCCGCGGCGCTCCTCCGGGAGCTCCGCGAGATCGAGCGGGCGATGGGGAGGAGGCGCGGGAGGCGGAACGCGCCCCGCACGATCGATCTCGACATCCTGCTTTTCGGGCGGCGGGTGGTCCGGTCCGCCTGCCTCGCGGTGCCGCACCCGCGGATGCACGAGCGGCGTTTCGTGCTCGCCCCGCTGGCCGACATCGCGCCGCGGGCGCTCCATCCGGGCGAGAAGAAAACGGTGGCGGGCCTGCTCGCGAAGCTGCGGGACGCGCACCGGGTCGAGAGGACGCGCGCGAGGATCGGCCCCTGAGATCCGGCGGCCCCGAGAATCAGGCGCCGGGGGAAGGGGAGGGGTTTCCGCGGGTATCGCGGCAGGACCCCCCCGAAAAGCCCGCGCGCGTGGGCAACGAGGGCACCCCCTCCCCGGCCCCCCACAAGGGGCGGGGGAGCCGGGGGAGGATCGTTTCGAGGCGGGGGCATTGTGGAAAGGGGCTCGGTATGACGGCGGACAAGATCACGCCCTTGGTGTTGCGGGAGATGAAGAAGCGCGGGGAGAAGATCGTCGCCCTCACCGCGTACGACTTCCACGCCTCGGCCCTCCTCAACGACGGGGGGGTCGACCTGATCCTCGTCGGCGATTCGCTCGGGATGGTGCTGCTCGGCTACCCCAGCACCCTCCCGGTCACGATGGAGGAGATGCTCCACCACACCCGCGCGGTCGCGCGCGGGAACAGCCGGGCGCTCCTCGTGGGCGACATGCCGTTCATGGCGGCGGGGGTGCGCGTCGAGGAGACGGTACGGAACGCGGGCAGGTTCGTGAAGGAGGCCGGGGCCCACGCGGTGAAGATCGAGGGGGGCGAAGAGAGCGCCCCGGAGATCAGGGCGGTGGTGCGCGCCGGCGTGCCGGTCCTCGGCCACATCGGCCTCACCCCGCAGGACATCCTGGTCCTCGGCGGGTACCGGGTGCAGGGGCGCGGGGACGACGCGGCCCGCCGTGTCGAGGCGGACGCGCGTGCGGTCGAGGAGGCGGGGGCGTTCGCCATCGTGCTGGAGTGCCTCCCGGCGGAGCTTGCCGCCCGGGTCACGGCGTCGGTCGGCATCCCCACCATCGGGATCGGGGCGGGCCCGTCCTGCGACGGGCAGATCCTCGTGCTCAACGACATCCTCGGCCTCTCCCCCGGTCGCGCCGCCCGCTTCGTGAAGGTCTATGCGGATCTGGGGAAGGGGATGCGGGAGGCGGTCTCGCAGTACGCGGCGGAGGTCCGCACCGGGCGGTACCCGGACGCCGGGCACTCGTACCGATAAACGGACGGCGCGCGGGGAAATCGGCGCCTGCCGGATGCGCACGCCGGCGCGGCGATCCGACCGCGCGGAGAGGGGGGACGGATCGATGAAGATCATCAGCACGGTCAAGGAGATGCAGCGCTACGTCAAGCACAACTACAAGCGGGCGCGCAGGATCGCCCTCGTGCCCACCATGGGAGCGTTCCACGACGGACACACGATGCTGATGCGCCAGGCGCGGCAGCAGTGCGACCGGCTGGTGGTGAGCATCTTCATCAACCCGCTCCAGTTCGGCGAGGGGGAGGATTTCGCCAGGTACCCCCGCGACATGGAGGCGGACCTCGCCGTCGCCAGGGAGTGCCGGGCGAACGTCGTCTTCACCCCGAGCAGCGCGGAGCTGTACCCGCCGGGCTACTCCACCTTCGTCACCGAGGAGCAGCTCAGCCGGAGGCTCTGCGGCCCGTTCCGCCCGGGCCATTTCCGGGGCGTGGCGACCGTCGTCGCGAAGCTGTTCAACATCGTCAGGCCGCACACGGCGTACTTCGGCCAGAAGGACGCGCAACAGTGCGCGGTGATCCGCAAGATGGTCGCGGACCTGAACTACCCGGTCCGCATCGTCGTGATGCCCACCGTCCGAGAGAAGAACGGGCTCGCCTGCTCGTCCCGCAACAGATACCTGAGCGCCCGGGAGAGGAGGGAGGCCGCGGTCTTGAACAGCTCCCTCCAGAAGGCGCAGGAGATGGTTCGGGCGGGGGTCCGCGAGGTGCAGGCGATCCTCGGGGCGGTCCGGGGCTCCGTCGCGGCGGCGCCGCTCGTCCGCATCGAGTACCTCGAAACGGTCGATCCCGACACGCTCGAACGCGTGTCGAAGGTGAACGACAAGACGTTGCTCGCGATCGCGGCGCGCGTCGGTCAAAGCCGTCTCATCGACAATATCGTCCTCGAGCCCTGACGGGGCGCAGGAGGGGGCGCGATGGAGTCCCGCGACGAGTGCATCGCGCGGATCGTTCGTCTCAAGGCCGCGCGGGGCGCCGTGATCCTCGCGCACAACTACCAGCGCGGCGAGGTGCAGGATATCGCCGACTTCACCGGCGACTCGCTGGAGCTGAGCCGCCGCGCCGCCGCCACCGACGCCCGGGTGATCGTCTTCTGCGGCGTCTATTTCATGGCGGAGAGCGCCCGGATCCTGAACCCGAACAAAACGGTCCTTTTGCCCGAGCGGGAGGCGGGCTGCCCGCTCGCCGAGATGCTCGATGCCGCCCAGCTCAGGGACTGGAAGGCCGCCCATCCGGGGCGCCCGGTCGTCACCTACATCAACTCCAGCGCGGCGGTGAAGGCGGAGAGCGACATCTGCTGCACCTCGTCGAACGCCGCGTCCGTCGTGGAGTCGCTCGATGCGCAGGAGATCCTCTTCGGGCCCGACATGAATCTCGGGGCGTGGGTGCAGGCGCACACGCGGAAGCGGCTCATCGTCTGGAACGGCTACTGCGCGACGCACGCCTGGGTGCGGCCGGAGGAGATCCTCGACGCCAAACGCGCCCATCCAAACGCCGTCGTGGTGGCGCACCCCGAGTGCGGTCCGAAGATCACCGCGCTCGCCGACCGCGTCTGCAGCACCTCCGGGATGCTCGCCTTCGTCCGCTCCTCCCCCGCGGAGGAGTTCATCATCGTCACCGAGGCGGGGATGCTGCACCGTCTCTCCCGCGACAATCCCGGCACGCGCTTCCACCTCGGCTCCCCCCGCCTCTTCTGCCCGAACATGAAGCGCACCACGCTCGCCTCCGTCGCGGAATCGCTCGAGCGGATGCAGCACGAGATCCGCGTGGAGGAGGGGATCCGCCTCCGCGCCGCCCGCGCCCTGGAGAGGATGCTGGAGGTGCGGGCGTGAGCCGCCTCGCCGCCGCGGGCCCGGGGCGAGACGGGGCGGGGCCCGGCCCGCTCCTCGAGGTCACCGGTCTGAAAAGGCATTTCGCCGCGCGGGGGGGGATCTTCGCGAAGGGCGGCGCGCCGGTCCGCGCGGTGGACGGGGTCTCCTTCTCGATCGGGCGCGGCGAGGCGCTCGGCCTTGTCGGGGAGAGCGGCTGCGGCAAGACGACGGTGGGGAAGACGATCCTGCGCCTCGTCGAGCCCGACGCGGGGTCCGTCCGCTTCGACGGCGTCGAGATCTCCTCCCTTTCGGCGCCCGACCTCCGGCGGATGCGCCGGAGGATGCAGTTCGTCTTCCAGGACCCGGCATCCTCGCTCGATCCGCGGATGACGGTGGGGGGGACGGTGGGCGAGCCGCTGCGCGTCCACGGCCTCGCGAGGGGCCGCCTCCTCGGGGAGAGGATCGCGGCGCTTCTCCGGCAGGTGGGGCTCCCCCCCTCGGCGGTCAACGCCTACCCGCACGAGTTCAGCGGCGGCCAGCGGCAGCGGATAGGGATCGCCCGGGCCCTGGCCCTCGGCCCGGAGTTCCTCGTCCTCGACGAGCCGGTCTCCGCGCTCGACGTCTCGATCCAGGCCCAGATCATCACCCTCATCGAGGACCTCCAGGAGGAGCGCAACCTCTCCTACCTGTTCATCTCGCACGACCTGCGCGTCGTGGAGCAGATCGCCGACCGGGTGGCGGTGATGTACCTCGGCCTCCTCGTCGAGGAGGCCGGCAGGGACGCGCTCTACGAACGGCCGCTCCACCCGTACACGCAGGCGCTCATCGCGGCGGTGCCGGAGGTCGGCAAGGCGGCGCGCCGCAACCGCGGCGGGATCCGCGGCGAACCGGCCTCGCCGTCCGCGCCGCCCCCGGGGTGCCGCTTCCACCCGCGCTGTCCGCGCCGGATGCCGGTCTGCCCGGAGCGGCCCCCGCGGTTCGCCGAACCCGAGCCCGGACACCGGGTGGCGTGCTGGCTCTACAGATGAACGATCGACGCGGAGGCGACCGGATGAGGAGGGAAACGGGGATGCGCCTGCGCGGGGGCGCGCGGGGCGGCGCCGCCGCTGCCGCCGCCGTGCTGCTGGCGGCGGCCGGCTGCGGGGAAAAGCTCCCGCGCGCCGATTTCACCTTCGAGAACGGCTCCGACGTCCAGACGCTCGATCCCGCCCTGATGACCGGGCAGCCCGAGCACCGGATCGCGAACGCGATCTTCGAGGGGCTCACGGCCAGGAGCCCCGACGGCGCGACGATCGTGCCGGGCGTGGCGGAGTCGTGGGAGATCTCCCCCGACGGGCTGCGCTACACCTTCCGGCTCCGCGACTGCGTCTGGAGCGACGGGACGCCCCTGACCGCCGACGACTTCATCTACTCGTGGCGGCGCGTTCTCGACCCGTCGATGGGGGCCGCCTACTACGCCTACCAGCTCTTCTACATCCGCGGCGCCGAGGAGTTCAACGCGGGCGTCCTGAACGATTTCTCCCGCGTGGGGGTGCGCGCGCCCGATCCCCGGACCCTCGTGGTCGAGCTGAAGTCCCCGACGCCGTTCTTCCTGTACCTCACCTCGTTCTACACCCTCTTCCCCGTCAATCGGGCCTGCGTGGAGCGGCACGGCGATCTCTGGACGCGCCCCGGGAAGATCGTGAGCAACGGCCCCTTTGTTCTCGCGGAGTGGATCACCAGCCGCAGGATACGCCTCGTCCGGAACCCGCGCTACTGGGACCGGGACCGCGTCCGGCTCTCCACGATCGACGCGCTGCCGACCGAGAACGAGAGCACGGCGTTCAACCTGTACCTCACCGGCGGGGCCGACTGGGTGGACGGCGCCGGCATCCCGCTGCACCTTGTCGACCTGCTGCGGACGCGGCCGGATTTCCACAAGACCACAATCCTCGTCACCTACTTCTACCGGTTCAACGTCACTCGGCCCCCGATCGACGACCCGCGCGTCCGGAAGGCGCTCGCCCTCGCCGCCGACAAGAAGCGCATCACGGAGAAGATCCTGCGCGCGGGGCAGCTCCCGGCGACGACGCTCGTCTCCCCCTCGATGCCGCGCTACCGCCCGCCGGAGGGGCTCGGCTACGACCCCGCGGAGGCCCGGCGCCTCCTCGCGGAGGCGGGATATCCCGGCGGCGAACGGTTCCCCGAAACGCGCATCCTCTTCAACACGAGCGAGGCGCACAAACAGATCGCGGTGGAGATGCAGGCGATCTGGAAGGAGAATCTCGGGATACAGGTGGAGCTCGAGAACCAGGAGTGGGGCACCTACCTGAACAGCGAGAGCGCACTCGACTACTGGATCTCACGGGCCGGGTGGGTGGCCGACTACCCGGATCCGAACACCTTCCTGGACATGTTCGTCACGGGCGGCGGCAACAACCGCACCGGCTGGGGGAACGCCCGCTACGACGAACTCATCGCCGCGGCGGGAGGCGAGCGCGACGAGAAGCGGCGGATGGACCTTCTCCGCGAGGCCGAGCGGATCCTCGTGGTGGACGAGGTGCCGATACTGCCGATATACTACTACGTCTCGCTCAGCCTGTACGACGCGGACCGCATCGGGGGGATCCTGCCGAACCCGCTCGACGAACACCCGCTCAAGCACGTCTTCATCAGATGACGGCCGGGGAGGATGCGCGGTGCTGATCTACATCCTGCGGCGGATCCTCTGGATGATCCCGACCCTCTGGGCGGTGGCCACGCTCGCCTTCTTCTTCATGCGGGCGGCCCCCGGGGGGCCGTTCGACTCCGAGCGGAAGCTCCCCCCGAGCATCGAGAGGAACGTCAAGGCCAAGTACCACTACGACGAGCCGCTATTCCGGCAGTACCTCCGCTATCTCGCGGGGCTCGCCCGTCTCGACCTCGGCCCCTCGCTGAAGCTCCAGGGGAGGACGGTGAACGAGATCATCGCGCAGGCGCTGCCCTATTCGCTCGCCCTCGGGGGGCTCGCCCTCGGCCTCGCCCTCCTCCTCGGCGTCATCCTGGGGAGCGTGGCCGCCGTGCACCGGAACGGCCCGCTCGACCACGTCGTGATGGTGGTGGCGCTGGCGGGGATCTCGATCCCGACCTTCGTGATCGGCCCGCTTCTGATCATCGTCTTCGTCTTCGTGCTGCGGCTCCTCCCGGTGGCGGGGTGGGGCGGCGCCGCGCACCTCCTGATGCCGGTCCTCACCCTCGCGGCGCCGTTCACCGCCTACGTGGCGCGCCTGATGCGGGCGGGGATGCTCGACGTGCTGCACCAGCCGTTCATCCGGGCGGCGCGGGCCAAGGGGGCGGGGGAGACGGCGATCGTCTGCCGGCACGCCCTGAAGGTCGCCGTGCTGCCCGTGGTCACCTTCCTGGGGCCCGCGAGCGCGCAGCTCCTCACCGGCTCGGTCGTCGTGGAGAAGATCTTCAACCTCCCCGGCCTGGGGCGCTTCTTCGTCAACAGCGCCTTCAACCGGGACCACACGGTGGCGCTCGGCGTGGCGCTTCTCTACTGCGTGATGCTCCTCGTCTTCAACCTGATCGTGGACATCTCATACGCGTGGCTCGACCCGCGCATCCGGTACCGGTAGACGCGGCGGAGGGGAGGCGGGGGATGCAACGGTACGCGTTCGGCATAGACATCGGCGGCACCTCGGCGAAGATCATCCTGGCGGACCGCCGGATGCGGATCGCCGCGCGGAAGACGGTCCCGATCGACCCGCGCCGCGCGTGGCGCGAGGCGCTGGCGGCGATCGCCGACGCGGCGTGCGCCCTGGGCGGGTCCCGTCGCGTCGCCGGGGCCGGGGTCGGATGCGCCGGGTGCATCGACGCGGTGCGGGGCGTTGTGCAGTTCTCGCCGAACCTGCCGCGCTGGCGCAACGTGCCGCTCGCGGCGTTCCTCGCCAGGCGGCTCGGCGCCGCTTGCGTGCTGGACAACGACGTCAACATGATGGCGCTCGGGGAACAGCGCTACGGCGCCGCGCGGGGGGCGCCGAACGTCTGCTGCCTCACGATCGGGACCGGGATCGGCGGCGGCCTCATCTTCGAGGGGCGGCTGTACCGCGGCGCCTCGATGACCGCGGGGGAGCTGGGCCATATCCCCGTGGGGCCGGGAGCGGCGCGGTGCCCGTGCGGCGGGAAAGGGTGTCTCGAACGGTATGTCGGTCGCGACGGGATCGTGCGCCTCGCCACGCGCCTGATGGGCGCCGGGGGGGAGGCGCTGACGCCCGCCCGCATCGCCCTCGCGGCCCGGGCCGGGGACCCGGGGGCGCGGAGGGTGTGGAGACTGACCGGTGAGCGCCTCGGCCTGGGGCTGGTCTGTCTGGTGAACCTCCTCAACCCCGACGTCGTGGTGATAGGGGGCGGGATCAGCGGCGCGGGGCGCCTTCTCCTCGACCCGGCGCGGCGCGTCGTGCGCGAACGGGCGCTGCCGATCCCCGCCCGGCGCGTGCGGATAGTGCGTTCCGCCCTCGGGCCCGACGCCGGCGCGATCGGGGCGGCGAGCGAGGCGTTCAAGGCGGTTTCCCGGTAGGCGCCGCCGCATGGCCGCTCGAGGGGAAAAGGAGACACAAGGAAAAATTGGCTCATGACGTTTCTTTGTGAAAGATTTTCACGGCTGCGACAGGAGTACCAGCATCAGGCATGACATATCTCCCTGGCCGGCTTGAGGTTGAGCCTTCAAGGGCTCCGCTCAAGCCGGCCAGGGA
>JAAYCL010000043.1 GCA_012729785.1 Chlamydiota bacterium
GATCCGTCGTGCCTATGGCTATCGGGACGAGGAGTACATGAAACTCAAGATCATACAAACCTGTACCCCATGGATGGGACGCTTCCAACCATGGGCCTGGGCTCACAAAATTCCGTCATGAGCCTATTTCAGATTGTTGTCTTCGCTATGCCTTGAGCGAGCGTACGTTATCATTATGCTGCGCCAAATGTCGGGGAAACTCCCCTGGATTATCTAATCGGGTTCATCTGGATGATTCATCCGGAGCCGCTTCTCGAGATCGCCCGGGAGCATTGCCGTTGCATGAATCCCGCCGTGTGGTAATATAGCGATTCTCGTTGTTATACGGAATCGCTTGGCGCGGAGACACTGATGAATATCCTCGGTTTTTCGAGCTTCATAGACAACTCGGGCGCCGCGCTCGTCCAGGACGGGAAGCTCGTCGCCGCCGCAGAGGAGGAGAAGTTCGTCCGGCGCCGCTACACCGGGGAGTTCCCGATCAACGCGATGCAGTACTGCCTCGAGGCGGGGGGGATCGGCATAGAGGACGTCGAGCACGTCGGCTTCTTCTTCAGGCCGTGGGTGGGGATCCACACGCGCCTCGCCCAGATCGTCCGCGCCCTGCCCGATTCTCTCCACTACTACGGGACGCGCGGGAACGCCTGGTTCAACCTGATGAAGGCGGCGTCGCACACGAGGAACGTCTTCCGGAAGATGGGCCGGAAGCCGCGCTTCAAGTTCCACTACGTCAACCACCATATCTCGCACGCGGCGAGCGCGTTCTTCGTCTCCCCGTTCGACGACGCGGCGATCCTCATCGTGGACGGAAGCGGCGAGATCGCGTGCACGAGCTTCTTCAAGGGCGAGGGGAACAGGATCCGCAAGCTCGACCAGATCGACTTCCCCCACTCCATGGGGTACCTGTACGCCTCCATGAGCCACTACCTCGGCTTCAGGCCGGGGAAGGACGAGGGGAAGGTGATGGGCCTCACCTCCTACGGAGATCCTTCCGTGTACGGGAAGGAGTTCGACAAAATCGTCATCCTCGGGGACGGGGGGCGCGTCACGCTCGACCTGCGCTACTTCGACTACCCGCGCAACGGCGTGAACCCGCACGACGCCGGGCTCAACTGGGTCTCGGAAAAGTTCGTCAACACCTTCGGCCCGCCGCGCCGCTCCCACGACGCGATCGAAAAGCGGCACGAAGATCTCTCCGCGGCGCTCCAGGCGGCGCTCGAGAAGGCGGCCCTGCACATGTCCCGCCACCTCCACAAGGCGACGGGATCGAAGAACATCTGCATCGCGGGCGGGGTGGGGCTGAACAGCGTCATGAACGGCGTGATACTCAAGGACGGGCTCTTTCAGAACATCTTCATCCAGCCCGCCTCAGGCGACAACGGCACCGGCCTCGGGGCGGCGTTCGAAATCTGGCACGAAACCCTCGGGAACCCGAGGGGGTTCGTGATGACGGACGCCTACACCGGTCCCTCCTACACGGAGGCCGAGATGGAGGAGGCGCTCCGCAAGTTTAAGCAGGCGTACACCCGCCCCGCCGACATCGCGAAGGAGTGCGCCCTCCTCCTCGCCGACGGGAAAATCCTCGGCTGGTTCCAGGGCCGCCTCGAGTTCGGCCCCCGCGCCCTCGGCAACCGGAGCATCCTCGTGGACCCGCGTCGCGCCGAGATGAAGGACATCCTCAACCACAGGGTGAAACACCGGGAGCCGTTCCGCCCGTTCGCGCCCGCGATCCTGGAGGAACGGTGCGGGGAGTACTTCGACAGCGCCCATCCCTCGCCGTTCATGCTGCTGGTCTATAACGTGAAGCCGGAGAAGCGAAGCGTCATCCCCGCGATCACCCACGTCGACGGCACCGGGCGCGTCCAGACGGTGAGCCGGTCGCAAAACCCGATCTACCACCGCCTCATCGAGGCGTTCGACAGGATCACCGGCGTCCCGGTCGTTTTGAACACCTCGTTCAACGACAAGGGGGAGCCGATCGTCTGCACCCCGGGCGACGCGTTGAGCTTCTTCGTGAAGTCGGAGATCGACTTCCTCGCCATGGGCCCGTTTTTGGTGAAGAACCCCGCGACCGCCAATGCCTGACGGAGAGCACACCAGGGGAAGGGCGCCGGCCTGCATCCACGTCGACCTGGACAGCGTCGGGGCGATGGCGGCAAGCTGCGGCGTCGATCTGGAGAGGGATCCGGACCCGATCCTCCAGACGAGCGTCGGGCGATTCATCTCCCTCTTCGACGAGTACCGCGTCAGGGCGACGTTCTTCATCACCGGCCGGGACGCGGCGAGGAGGAGCACCGCGGCGCTCGTCGCCGCCCTGCGGGCGGCGGGGCACGAGATCGCGAACCACAGCATGTCCCACCGGCCGGATTTCACCGCGCTTCCCGCGCGAGAGATCGAAGCCGACATCGCCGACAGCACGAAGGCGGTGGAAAATGCCTCCGGGGAGAAGTGCCTCGGGTTCCGCGCACCCACCTACAACGTGAACGGCGCCATCCTGCGCATCCTGGAGGGACTCGGCTACGGATACGACTCCTCCATCCTCCCCACCTTCATCTCCCCGCTCTACCGGGCGTTGAACAGGCTCACCGGGAGGAGATCGTTCCCGTACGGGGATCCCCGGCACGGCGCCGCGCCGCTCGCCCCCTATCACCCGGACGAGGCGCGCGTCTGGCGGAGGGGAGGGATGGAAATCACGGAGGTGCCGATCAGCACCATGCCGTTCCTCCGGCTCCCGTTCCACGCGAGCTACGTCTTCCAGCTCGGGATGCCGGTCTTCAGGGCGGGGGAGCTCCTCTCCCGCGCCGCGGGGACGCCGCTCGTCTACGTCTTCCACGCGCGCGAGCTGGCGGACGACGGGGGGGAGTGGATGCGCCTGCTGCCGTTCAGGGCGATCCCGCTCAGCAGGAGGACCGAGCTCTACCGGGAGATCCTCGGAACGATCACGCGGCACTACGACGTGGTGGAGACGCGCGCGCTCGTCCGCGCGGCGGGGGCGGCGTGAGCGGGGGTAAACCTACCGCACCCCGATCGTCCGCCGGTCGACGGTGATGACGTAGTGGGTGTTCATCGTGAGCTGTGACGGGTCGGTCACGGGGGGCATATGCCCCGCGTGGACCGTGACGAGGTAGAGCGTCGTCCAGCCGGCGATCGCTGCCGGCAGGGGGAACCCGTCGAGGACCGTCATCCGGAACGGCGCGTCAAGACGCGGGATGCGGCGCGCGACGGGGGCGATCCCGGTCAGGACGGTCCCGTCAAGCCCGATGGTCCAGGTGCCGATCGGCGTCACGGCGAAGAGGTACGCGTCGAACCGCGCCCATATCGAGATGGAGACCCTGATCCCCAGCGTGAGCGGGTCGCCGGGGCCGAACTCCGCGCCGTTCGTCACGAGCACGACGCCGCAGTCCGGCGTCGCCGTCGGCGGGGGCGGCGTGGGCGACGGAATGCCCGTGGGAGTGGGAGTGGAAGTGGGAGTGGGAGTGATTGAAGGAGCCGGGGCGAACAGGACGCTAAGCCCCCCGTCGGGGATATAGAGCCGCCCTTCCGGACCCAGGGCGGAATGCGCGAGGAAATTGTACGTCGTACAGCTCCATGAGAGCGATCCGGCGGAGGTAAAGGCATAGAGCCGGTTCTCATATCCCCCGATGTAGATTGTGCCGTTCGAATCCACGGTGGGGGAAGAATCGTCGAGGCGCCCTCCCGCACGGTAGCTCCATGCAAGGGCGCCGAACGGCGTAAGCGCGTAAAGATTCTGATAATGCGAGCCCGCGTATATCGTCCCATCGGGGCCGATGGCGGGCGAGGCCTCGGTGAAGGTGTCGTAACTCCACTCGAGCGAGCCATCCGAGCCAAGGCGGTATAAATGGTAATCAGGAGCGCTTGTCCCGAAATAGATGCTGCCGGAGGATTCCACGACCGGAGAGCTGCTGCTCGCCCACGTCGAAACCAAGAATGTCCACGCCAGGCCACCGCCGGGGTAAATACACCGCACCTCATTTAAGCTGAGCATCAGATACACCCTTCCGTCCGGTCCGACGGAGGGGGACGTGTATTGTGAACCCCCCGAGACGGCGGACCATTCGAGCGAGCCGTCCGAGGAGAGGCAGTAGAGGCGCCCGGCCCAACCGCCGAAGTACACCCTCCCGGCCGAGTCAATCGATGGGTACGTGTAGGCGGGGGCGGAGGTGCGATAGCTCCAGGAGAGGGCGCCGTCCGACCCGATGCAGTAGAGGTTGTTATCCGCGGAGCCGAAGTGCACCCTGCCGTCCATTGCGACCGCAGCCCCGGTCCACGGGGAGACGTCCGCTCTGCATCGGTATGTCCAGAGGAGCATTCCGTCCGAATCGAGGCATGCAAGATCGTTCAACGAAAAACCTCTCGTGTATATCTCGCCGGCGGGGCCTATCGAGGGGGAACCGGCGAGGAGGCCCCGATAACTCCAAAGGAGTGTGGGAGCTGCCGGGCCCGCGGTCTGCCCTCGACCGGTGTGCGATGCATCGTGTCCGAACATCGGCCACGGGGAGTCGGCGGGTTGGGAGAGGAGCGGGGGGGGGAGCAGCAGGATGCACAACGGGAGGCACGCTACTACGCTGCGCGGTCTCATGTCATCACCGTGGCGGGGGTTAGCGCCGGCTGCGTAACCAGTATAGGAGCCCGCCGCCACTCAGTCAACCGTTGAGACCAGGGAGATTGAGCATCGTGGGGAAGGGGTGGTGCCCCACCTCGCAGGAGTGCCCCGTCGGGCCCGCCTGCGATGTGGGCCGGTCGGGGGCTCGCTTCTTCGGCGCCCGGGCCGTTCCCGGTCCTCGTCCCAGGGCGGAAACGCTGTTGAATCGCCGCGCGGTTATGCTACCCTCGTCGCCGATGGGAACGGACGCAAGAGGGGGACCATGAAAGCGGTCATCGTCGCCGGGACGCGGCCGAACTTCGTCAAGGTGGCGCCGCTTCTCGACGCCGCCGGGGCCCACCCGGGCCTCGACGTCACCCTGGTGCACACCGGCCAGCACTACGACTACGAGATGTCGCGCTCCTTCTTCGATCAGCTCGGCATGCGCGAGCCCGACATATTCCTGGGTGCGGGCTCCGGGGCGCACGGGGAGCAGACGGCCAGGGTGCTCGCCGGGTTCGAAAAGATCGTCATGAAGCTCGCGCCGGAGATCGTCGTGGTGGTCGGCGATGTGAACTCGACGCTCGCCTGCGCCCTCGCGGCGTCCAAGGCGGTCTACCGCGCCCCCGCCGCCACCGGGCTTCGAAGGCCGCTCATCGCGCACGTGGAGGCGGGGCTCCGCAGCTTCGACCGCGCCATGCCCGAGGAGATCAACAGGACGCTCACCGACTCGCTCTCCGACCTCCTCTTCACCACCTGCCGGGACGCCGAGACGAATCTCCTGCGGCAAGGGATCCCGCGGGAGAAGATCTTCTTCGTCGGGAACGTGATGATCGACACGCTCCTCGCGCAGCTTCCCTCCGCGAAACTCCCGAGGTTTCTGGAGGGGCGCGAGGGCCGCTACGCCCTCCTCACCCTCCATCGCCCGAGCAACGTGGACGAGCTCGCCACGTTCAAGGGCATCATCGAGGCGCTCTGCGACATCGCGGGGAAGATCCCGATCCTCTTTCCCGCCCACCCGCGGACGCAGAGGCAGATCGCGGAGTTCGGCCTCTGCGCGCATCTTCCCCCGCTTGCGGAGGGCGCGGCGCCGCGGGAGGGATGCGTGCAGACGCTAAACCCGCTCCCGTACCTCGAGTTCACCGCCATGATCAGGGGCGCGCGGTTCGTCCTCACCGACTCGGGGGGGATACAGGAGGAGACGACGGTCTTCGGCGTCCCCTGCCTGACGCTGCGGGAGAACACGGAGCGCCCCGTGACCGTGGAGATCGGGACGAACATCGTCGTGGGGACCTCTCCGGAGGCGATCGTGCGGGAGGCGGGGAAGATCCTGCGGGGCGAGGTCAAGCGGGGGAGCGTGCCGGAGCTCTGGGACGGGCACGCCGCCGAGAGGATCATGCGCATCGTCGCCGCGCCCCCCGTCCCGGCGCGGTGAGGCGGCCTACTTCACGCCGTACGTCTTCTTCTGCCACGCGATCGTGAGGGGGATCCCCTCGGCGAGCTTGACCGTGTAGCGGTGGTCGAGGTCGCGCCGGGCCTTCGTGCTGTCGCCCTTCTTGTCCAGCGTGTTGTGCTCCTCCACCGTGATGTACTCCACGAGGGAGTCGTCCATCTTGAGCAGGGAGAAGATCATATCGGTGAGGCTCTTGATGTCGTGGTACTCGTCCCCGCAGATGTTGTACGCCTCCCCGGGCGTGAACCGCTCCGAGATGTTGGCCATCGTCCGCACCGCGTCGTCGATGTAGGTGGACTGGCGGTGGTGGTTGAGGTAGACCTGGATCGGGAGGCCGAAGAGCGCACGGTAGATGAACTGGCAGATGGCGCTCCGGTACTCGGAGTAGTACTCGCCGGGCCCGTAGGTGTTGAAGAGGCGCACGCGCACCGTCTCGGTGCCGGCGCGGTCGGCCGAGTTCAGCACCTGGAGCTCATTGACGTGCTTGGTGATGGCGTAGTCGTTGAGCTGCCGGATCATCACCTTCGCCCAGACGTCCTCCGTCATCAGCCCCTTGTAGTCCCCGTACACCTCGGAGCTGGAGGTGATGACCATCCGGAAACGGTGCTTCTCCTGGGCGCGGATGATGTTCTTGGTGCCGACGACGTTGGTCTGCCAGAGGTTCTCGTTGAAATCCTCGCCGTTGCGACGCCCGAACTCCGCGGCGAGGTGGTAGACGAAATCGAACGGCTGCCGCTCGAAGATCTCCTGCACCTGGCGGGCGTAGCCGATGTCGCAGCGGAGGTAGTAGCGCCCATCGAGCCCGTGATGATGCAGGCGGTCGGTTACCCAGACCTCGTGGCCCCTCCGGCGGAGTTCGTCGGCGAGCGGGGCCCCGACCGTCCCGAGGCCCCCGGTGACAAGAATCTTCATCGGTTCGTATCCTCCACGGCGCGACAGGGTTTTCATCCTATCACACGACAGGGGGAAGACAAGGCCAAATACCCCCGCGCTCGTCAGGCCCCTGCCGCGCGCCGCCCGAACATGTATCTCGCCACGAGCATCCCGCTCCTCGCGACGTTGCACAGCCCGCCCAGACTTCGGATCCTCGTGAGGTAGCGAAGGATCGTCCGGGGCCTCAAATAGAACGAGCGCAGGGCGCGGCGTGAGGCGGCCACCAGCTGGGCCTTGCTCATCCCGCGGGGGACGAAGACCGGGTTCCAGATGCTCATGCTTCCCCACTGCTCCTCCAGGACGCCGTGCGCGGAGATCTCGTCGTAGACGGGGCTTCCCGGGAACGGGGTGAAGAAGCTCACCTGGAAGCTGTCGAGCGCCGCCTCGCGGGCGAACAGGATCGTCTCCCGGATCGTCTCGGCCGTCTCCCCCGGGCTCCCCAGCATGAAGTAGCCCTTGGTCTGGATGCCGGCGGCCCTCGTCCAACGGAGCGCCCGGAGCGCCTGTTCCCGGGTGATCCCCTTCCGGAGCGTATCCAGGATTCTCTGGCTGCCGCTCTCGATGCCGTAGTCGATCTGCCAGCACCCGGCGCCTTTCATCGCCCCGAGGAGCTCGGGGTCCACCATGTTGACGCGCGCCTGGCAGGACCAGCTTATGTCCAGCCCGCGGGCGAGGATCTCGTTGCAGAAGGAGAGGACGTGCCGCCTGCTGATGACGAAGGTGTCGTCCGGAATGCGTAGATCGCGGATGCCGAACCGCCCGGTCAGTTGCTCCACGACCCGCATGACGTACGGGATGCTGTTCCTCCGGCACCTGTTCCCGAAGGTCTTCAGATCGCAGAAGATGCACCTGCCGGGGCATCCCCGCGAGGTGATCATCGACGTCGAGGGGAGCCGTTTGAAGTTGTGCGCGGCCGGCCGGTAGACGCGCGCCAGGTCCGGGAGCAGATCGTAGGCGGGCATCGGGAGCGTGTCGAGGTCCTCAATGAAGGGGCGCGGCGGCGTCACGGTCACCCCTCCGCCGCTCCTGAATGCGATCCCCCGCACCGATGCGAGATCACCGTCGCGCCGGAGCGTCTCGAGCAGCTCGAGGAGGGTCCGTTCGCCCTCGCCGACGACGGCGATGTCGAACGAGCCGAAGAGGGAGAGGGTCTTCTCGGGGACGGCGGTCACGTGGGGGCCGCCCACAAGGACCGCAATCCCCGGGAGGCGCTCCTTGAGCAGGCCCGCAAGGAGGCCCGCGTTTTCTATGGCCACGGTGGCCGCGCTGATCCCCGCCGCCGCGGGGCGCAGCGCCGCCGCGCGCCTCGCCGTCTCCTCCAGGGAGAGGCGCTCGGCGACGGCATCGATCACGGAAACCGTCTTCCCCGCCTCCCGGCAGACGGCGGCGAGGGACGCGAGGCCCAGGGGGGGCAGGACGTTTTCCGCGTTCTCGTAGGGACCGTATACCTCGCCCCGCCTGAGCGGAGGATAGATGAGGACGATGTCGCTCACGGATTGACTCCTTGGACCCTATTGTATAGTATGACGGGACACAGAGCCATTCGTAATTCTTCCGGGGGCCGGCGCGGGAATCGACAGGGCCGCGCACGCCCGCGGTACAACGGCAGGATACACGCATGCTCTTCATCGTTCTCCCCGCGTACAACGAGGCGCACTGCATCGTCGAGCTGATGGATTCGATCGCCGCGGTGATGGCGCGCCCGTCGCTGAAAGGCAGGCGGTACCGGATCATCGTCGTGGACGACGGGAGCACGGACGGCACGGGGGAGAAGGTGTTGAGCGCGGCGGGGAGGATCCCCTCGGAGCTCGTGCGACACGACGTCAACAGGGGGGTCGACAGGGCCTTCCACTCCGGCTTCACGCGAGCCCTGGAGGAGGCCGGGGAGGATGACTGCATCCTCACCATGGACGCCGACAACACGCACCAGCCCGCCCATATCGAGGATCTCCTCACCGAGATCGAGAAGGGGTACGACGTGGTGGTTGCGTCCCGCTACAGGCCCGGCAGCGTGGTGCGGAACGTCCCGCCCGGGCGCCTGTGCCTGAGCTGGATGGCGCGGTTCGTCTTGACGGCCCTCTTCCACGTCCCCGGGATCACCGACTACACGATCTTCTACCGGATCTACCGTCCGTCGGCGCTGCGCCGCGCGTTCGACCGATACGGGGAGAGGATATTCGAGGCCCCCGGCTTCACCAGCATGGCGGAGCTCCTCATCAAGCTCCACCGGCTCCCTCCGCCCCGTATCCGGTTCTCCGAAACCTCCACGGTCCTTCTCTACGGCATCAAGCTGGGGCCGAGCAAGATGAAGATACTCAGGAACATCAGGGAGTACGCACGGATGATCGTCCGCTTCAAACTCGGCGTCTGAGCATGCACCGGTCCGAAGGATCCCGCGATACGCTCCCCGTCTCCCTTCTGATCGCCGCCGTGCTCCTCTTCTGGGCGCGGCTGCTCTTTCTCGGGCAGATCCCCGTCATACGGGACCCCGGGCACCTGTACGAGGATTACCTCTCCTACATCCCGGCCCTCCAATTCATCCGGGAGGCGCTGTTCCGGGGCGAGTTTCCCCTCTGGTCGCCGTGCTCCCAGGCGGGGATGGTGCTCTTCGCGGACCCCCAATACACCGTCGCCTATCCGGTCACCCTCCTCCTCAGCCTTCTCCCCGCGCCGTTCAACTTCGCCTCGATCGTGATCGGGCACCTGCTCCTCGGTGCGGTGTCGCTCTACGGTCTCTGCCGGACGCTCCGCCTCTCTCGCGCGGGGGCGACCGTTGCCTCCTTTATCTACGCCTTCTCGTTCCCCGCGATCTTCGGCTTCCTCCTCATCAATGCCGTCTGGCCCTGGCACTGGCTCCCGCTCATCCTCCTGTTCGTCGCGCGCTACGCCGAGGAGGGGGGGCGGCGATGGCTCCTTCCGCTCTCGCTCGTCTGGGGGCTCCAGATGTTCACCTACATCCAGAGCACCTACGTCATGATGTTCCTCGCGGCGCCGTTCGCCCTCTGCCTCCTTCGCCCCCGCCGCGGGAACGGCGGCGTCGCGGCGTGCGCCGTCCGCATCCTCGGGCTCGCCGCGGCTCTCGTCCTCGGCACGCTCGCGGCCTCCGCGCTGCTCCTCCCCCTCCGCGAGTTGAGCGGTCAGGTATCGTACAAGCCGTTCACCTTCGAGGAGGCGGCGATATTCCCGCTCCCCAAGGAGATCGCCCTGGAATCGCTGCTCTCGGGCAGGCCATGGGATTCGTTCTTCGCCGCGAACTGGAGCTCCACGTTCTACATGGGCGCGGGCGGCATCGCCCTGGCCCTCTACTCCCTCGTCGCCGTCCCGCGAAGGCGGCTCGCGTTGCTCCTCGCCGCGGTATGCGCCCTCGCGCTGCTCCTGGCGCTCGGCGATCGGACCCCGCTCTTCTACCTCTTCCACCGCTGGATGCCCGGCGCGACGCGGTTCCACGCTCCGGTCAGGTTTCTATGGCTCCTCCCGCTCCCGATCTCGCTGATGGCGGGGATGGGGCTTGACGGCCTCGGCGCGCGGAAGGGCAGGCGGGGGAGGGAGTGCTTCTTCTTCGCGGCCTTGTTCCTCTGCGCGGCCCTCCTATGGCTCGGGAGAGAGGCGGCCGTTCGCCCGTTCGCCCTCGTCCCCCTCTCCCTCTCGGGCCTGCGCCTCCTCGTGGTGGCGTCGCTCGCGGCGGCGACGATCGCCGTCGGGAGGGCCCTCGGTTTCGTCGGGAAGGGGCTGACGGCGGCGCTTCTCGCCGGGCTTTCGGTCACCGAGGCGTGCGGTTGCTTCTCCTACATCTCGTTCGTCGACTTCAAGGAGAAGTACGCGGTCCCGGCGACGGCCCGATTCCTGCGGGAACGCGCCGGCCTCGCGCGCTTCTTCTCCTACAACGGGGCGCGCCGCAACTACGCGACGGCGTTTCCCGACGACGATGCCGTTTCGATGCTGTACCCCGAGCTTTCCAACTACTTCGGTCTGTACGACATCCAGGCGCGCGGGCCGCTCAGGGTCGAGCGCTACGACGGCCTGATCAAGGCGATGAACAGGCGCCATGAGATGTTCAGGGAGCGCGGCTCCTACCAGGCCGAGGTGCGGAACTTCCTCTCCCCGGTCGTCGACCTTTTCGGGGTGCGCTTCATCGTGAGCAAGGGCGCGCTGCGTGTTCCGTGCGAGGTGATCTATCAGGACCCCCACGAGATCCACCTCCGTGCCGGTGAGTCCGCGACGCTGCCGGCGGGGCGCACCGTCTCCGCCGGCGCGATCGTGCTGGAGTCGTTCCTGGAAGGGGCCGCGGGCGCTGCCCAAGGGGAGGCGGTGGCCGAAATCGTTCTTCAAGCCGGGGGGAGGGAGGTGGCGGTCGTCCCGGTCAGGGCGGGCGTACACACGGCCGAGGTGTTCCGGGCGCTCTCCGCGGGCCGCAAGACTCCCGTCGCACACAGCCGACCCGCCGCGCAAGACAGATGGGTGGAAAGGGACTGGGACGGGAACGCCGTGGAGGGGGCGCGCTTCAGGGGCGTCTTGAATCTGCACGGGGCGCCGCGGTTCGACGCGGTCACGGTGAGGTATCTTTGCGCGGACGGGCTCCTCGCCGTGACGGGCGTGCTCTTCCTTCCGGGGGACCGCGGGGAGATCGAGGAACGAATCCGGCGCCGGTTCACCCCCGTCTTCAGGGACCCTGCGCACGGGATCATCATCTACGAGAACCGGGACGCGCTCCCCCGCGCCTTCCTCGCGGAATCCGCGATTGTCGCCGAGGGCCCGCAGCACGCCCTCGACCTGCTCCTCGGCGGCGCCGTCGACCTTTCCCGCATCGTCATCCTCGAAGAGGATCCGCCCCCCTCCGCGCTCGGGCGCACGGGGCCGGGATCGGGCGCGGGGGAGGTCGAGATCACGGACTATTCCCCCGCCCGGGTCGAGCTGAGTGTCCGCGCGCTGGGCGACCGGATTCTTTTCCTGAGCGATATTCATTACCCGGGGTGGGAGGCGACCGTCGACGGGAAGGCGGCAAAGCTCTACCGGGCGGATTACGCATTCAGGGCGGTCTTCGTCCCTGCCGGCGAGCATCGCGTGGTGATCCGGTTCAGGCCCAGATCGGTCGCCGTCGGGGCGGGGATCAGCATCTCCCTCGGGTTTCTCCTCTCCGCCGGCGTCGTCGCGGGGTTCCGGAGAGGAGCAGGAAGGCGGCGCTCCCCCGGTCAGCGCCTCCCCGGCTCGACGACCATCAAACCGTCATCCTTGATGTAGAGCCCGGCGACCTTTCCCTGCCTGTCGCGCCAGAACCGGGCCTGCCTCGTGTCGCCGATCCTCTCGTAGAGAACGGTGAGATTGTGGCAGGGGGTATGGTAGCCATCGTGAAGCTCGATCGCCCGGAGCAGCGATGCCTCGGCGAGCGGCGCATACTTCGACCCCATTTTCATGTAGATCGCGCCGAGATTATTTATCGGCGTGGGGCTTGAGGGCAGGAGGGCAGCGGCCTTCCGCGTGGGCTCCAAAGCCTCCCGGAGCTTCCCCCTGTAGAAGAGCGTTTCGCCCAGGCACAACTGCGCCTTGTATGAGGACGGATCGATCTCCACCGCCCATCGCAGGCACGTCTCGGCGGTGTCCAGATGGCCCATCAGGTCGTACGCGCGTCCGGCATCGGTGATCAAGGAGGCGAAACCGGCCGCCTCGTCGCGCGCCCCGGCATTCCGGAGGATGATGCCCATGGCGTAATGGAATCCCAGCTCGTGCGGTATTCCACCCGGGAAGAGGACGCGCGCGGGTTCCTGGAGCCGGCCCCCGTAGTAGCCGTAGTAGGTGAAGCCGTTGATGTCGGGGTAGACCTCTTGGTAGGGTCTCAGGATGGGGAGGAAGACCCTGATCTGCGCGCCGCCGTCGTGCGTGAGCAGCAGCGTCACCGGGGAATTTTGGGAGTCCGGGCCGAGATATCTGATCCGCATGAGCGCGGGATGGTCCGGGGGGAACGCCTTCCCCGGTGCGAAATGCTCCTTCCCCGCCTGCACGGTCAGGGCGCCGAGCAGGATCTCCTCGGGCTTCTGCATATGCCTCTGCACGAACTCCCACGTGTGCCTTCCCTCAAGCCCGTCCTTCCCTTCGACAATGCAGGCATCTTCGATCCGCCGCACCGAGCCTCTGTGTTCATGCCAGGCGAGTTGCAGGATGCGCGGGATCTCCGGGGCGGGTTTGCGAGTCAGGATCTCCTTCATCCCAACGACCGCCTCCTCGTGGAGGCCCCGCCTGGAGAGGGCGAGGCAGAGCTCTGTGCGCAGTGTGTCGTCCGCCGGGTCGAGGGCGAGCGCCCGCCGGTAGAGGGGGATCGCCGCGTCCAGGTTTCCTTTCCCTGCGGCGGCGGCCGCCCAGGCGACGAGCACGTCGCGCGAACGCTCGCGGCCTTCGTCGCCGAGGGCCTCGAATGCTGCCAGCGCCTTCTCATGTTCCCCGGCGGAGAGATATAGCTCCCCGAGGAGGCGGCTCCACTCCGGGTTGTTTGGATCGCGCACCCGCAGCGCCTCGTAGCGGGGGATCGCGTCGCCGGGGGGGCCATGCTTCCCGAGGAGACGGGCGAGACGCAGATCGAGGCCGTCGATGCGGGGATCCAGCTCCTCGGCCTTCCGGTAACATTCGATCGCGCGCCCCGTCTCGCCACGCTCCTCGTGGGCGACCCCCTCGGCGTAGAGGAGGCCTGCCGTTTCCGCGGAGAGATCCGTCGCGGGATCAACCGCCGCGGCCGCTTCCAGCCTCTCGTGCGCTTCCGCGAAAGCGCCTTCCGCCGTGAGTTCCGTCGCCTGTTCGGCGAGCTCCCGCGCGAGGGGCTCGTCGGCGGGGATGGCGGGATCGGCCCGGCGCGCCTTCCGGATCTCCTCCGCACCCTCGCGGTATTCGCCGAGCCGGATGAGGGCGGCGCCGAGTGCGTGCCGGGCGCGCGCGTCGTCGGGGGCGAGGGCAAGGCTCCGCCGATAGGCGTCCGCCGCCTCCCGGTGCCTCTGCAGCCGCTCCTGCATCTCGGCGACGTTGCGGTACGCCTGGACCAGGACGGGTTTCATCTCGATCCCCGGCGCGAGGTTCGTGATGAGCGTGAAGCGGTCGATCGCCTCGCCGAGTTTCCCCTCCCGCATCCGGAGCTTGGCGAGGGCGTAGTGCGCCTCGACGGAATCCTGGTCGATGTCGAGCGCCGCGCGGAGCATCCGCTCCCCCTCGTCCAAGCGGCCCGCGTAGAGCGCCTCCTTCCCCATCGCGCAGTGGACGCGCGCGCGCGCCTTCCTCGCCCTGCGGTAGTCCGTCTTGAGCCCCTCCGCCTGCTCGTACGCCTCGATCGCCGCCTTGTATTCGCCGCGGGCCTCGAGCACCGTGCCGAGGTTGAAACGGACCTCGGCGACATCCCCCCCGCGCAGAATCGCGTCCCGGAGGGAGCGCTCGGCGTCGTCGAGCCTGCCGAGCTTCCCGTAGGCGATGCCGAGGTGGTGGTGGGCGTCCGCGTAGGAGGGGTCGAGCTTCACCGCGTTCTCGAGGGCGGCGGCCGCCTCCCGGTACTTCCCCTCCTCGATCAGGAGGCGCCCCTGCACATTGTAGGAGACATGCGTGGCCCGACGGGCGCGTCCGAAGATGAACGCGCAGACCAGGAAGAGGAGGGCGACCAGGGAGATCGTCCACAGCCTCAGGTTCATGGCGCTATTGGAATCTCAAGTGGGGGCGGAAAGGGGCATCCCCCCGTGATCTAGAGCGGGATGGCGTCTTCGCGCGTTTCCGATGATGAACACGAGAGATCCGAGAGCATAGATGACCGCCGCGAGGAGCATGACGAAGGAGAAGCCGAGCTCGATCGCAAAGATGATGCTGATGACGGAAGCGAGAATGGACGCGCCGGCGTTTATTCCCCACGCCCATGGGATGAGCGATTCGTACCGGGCGCGCTGTTTGAGAATGGTCAGCCCCGATGGGAATGGCATGCCCATGAAAAACCCCAGCGGAGCGAGTATCGCCAGCGAGACCTGGATTTTCACGAAGCTCGAAGAGCCTGAAAAAGAGCGAAAGAGATCGTCGAAGAAGAAGAAGCACACCGCCAGCAGAAGCACGATGGCCGAGACCGCAACCGCGATGAGCGCCAGCTTCGCGGTGCGCACAAATCCGGACACGAGGCTTCCCAAGCCGGAGAACAACAGTATCGAGGAGAGCACAAGTGCGATGGAGTAGATCGGATGGCCGAGGAAGAGCACAAGCTTCTGCATGAAACTAATCTCTATGAACATGAATCCAATCCCGATGGCGAGGAAGTACGCGACGAAGTGCCAGCTTCCGCGCATCGTGAGCCCTTCCTTCTTGAAGCCGAGGAGCGGGATGATGATGAATAAAATCACCGCGACGGCAACTTGCAGCACCAGCATCAGCAGGGTGAAAATGGCCCAGTTCCCGCGGGCGAAATCCTGCATGTCGTCCGCCGGGCGATCTCTTCGCACCTCGCTCATGAGAGCGTTTTCCCACTTGGTGTCCTCGAAGAAGAAGGGCCTGTCGTCGTAGACGGGGGAGACCTTGTAGGGATACTGCTGATAGAAGGATTCCAGTGTCCCGCCCCTCCAATGTCGAAAGAGTTGGGTATAGGGGCTGGACGGTGAATCCGATGGATAGGCAAGCTTGATCTCGCCGACTTTGGCCGGATCAGAAAGCGTCCGGAGTTCATCCTCCGTGAACGGGCTCTTCTTGAAGAGCGTGACGCCCCATGTGGGAAGCTCGAGGACGGCAATATGCTTGTCGGGATCGGCAACCCCGAGCCTCTCAAAGGCGCGGATCCCGACGCTGCACAATCGTAGATGCTCCCGCGGGACTGTCCAACGCCACCGGGAGATGGCGAGGACGCCGCCGGGCGTGAGCTTCTTCAAGTAATCCTCGACCGCCTCAACCGTGTAAAGGTAATTCTCCGAGAGGACATAGGCCCCTGACGAGAGCGCCGCGAAGGTATCGACTCCCGTCATCTGGATGATGTCGAAAGTCTTTGAGGTGCTCCTGACGTAATCGCGTCCCTCCGATTCGATGATCTCCACGTTTTTCCTGTTGAATATATCCCCGTTGAAATCCTTGAAGATCCTTTTCCCCACGTCGATGATGACGGGATTTATGTCCACGCCGGTGATGTGCCGAGCCCCTCGTTCGAGACCCCACACAATATCAGGCCCCGCCCCTACGCCGATGACGAGCACCTCGGGATTTTTTACGAGAGCGTATGCGAGGCAGTTTATGTGGTACGAGGAAACCTGAGGGAGAGGGCCGGGCGGGAGGCGCATCATGAACGTGTTCGCAGTCCCGTCCTGAGTGATGAGCTTGTAGTCGATGGAGGTGGGGGTGAGGAACCGAAGGTCGGTGCCGGGGCAGGAGGATACATCCACCCGGGTGAGGGGATGCCACTTGGTATATTCCACCCGCGCCACCGGCCTGTGATACACGTGGGCGAGCTCCTTGTGCCTCTCCGGCCGTATCTCGATCAGGCTGGTTTTCCATTGGGCGCCGATCGCCGCTATCCCTATGAATACGGCGATCGTCGCTGCGGCCAGGCCGTCCTTGCGGAGCCGGTTGAAGCAGAGGGAGGCGCACGCCGCGAGCAGGGCCAGGAGGAAGAGGAGAGTCTCTCCCCCCACCGGCCCGATCAGGTAGAGAAAGATGAAGCACCCCAGGGCGGAGCCCGCCATGTTGAAGAAGTAGATCGTGCCGATCGCCATCGTGAACCGGGTGATCGCTATCGCGATGATGGAGCCGGCGAGGATGTACGGCGGCACCAGGACCGCATAGCTGAGGACGATCTTGTAGAGCTCCCGGTAGCTCATGAGGGAATGTTCGAGATCGATGCTTATCCGGCACACCAGCGTCATGCTGACGACGATGGTCGCGGCGAAGACGAGCGAAAGGACGCCGAGGAGACGCTCCGGCTGCAGGCGTGCCGGCCATCGGCAGAGGGCGAGGATCGTGCCGCCGATGCCGAAGCCGAGCATGGCCACGGTAACGATAAGATAGACGATATGATTCCAGTACAGTATGGCGAGGATGCGCGTGTGGAGCAGCTCCAGCGCGATAGTCACCGCTGCGATGAGCAGAACCCCTATGAGCGGCCACGTATCTCTTCGATTCATCTGACCCCCATGAAACGTTGGCGAGAACGAATGGCGATACCCCTTGCGCGGGGCCCTAGTATCATACATCGGGATGGCATGAGTCAAGGCCGCGCAGCGCCGGGCTTTTCCCGGATTCCGAAAAATCGGCTTCAACGCGCGCCCCGCAGCTCACCGGGCAGGCACAGTGAAGCGCTGCGGCGGAAAGCTAAAGGTCGAAAACAGACCTGTCGACTATTCGGAGCCCTGTCCGCCCTGAACATCTGTGTTCCCCGCGCCGGTTGATCGAGGCCGGCCGGGGATTGTGGAGTATGGACGCCGCGGGTTTCAACAGAGTATAAGCGTGCCGTGCATCGCGAGGCGGCATACGTGCGCAAAGCCGATGATCGCGCATGCCCATAGCGCCGCTTTCGCGAACAGTGCGGCTCTGCCCCCCCCGTTCAAGGCATGCCCCAGCCCGCGCCCTCCGAAGATCATCAGGGGGAAAGACAGCGTGGTCAGGTAGTGGATCTTCCACATGTTCGCAGGCGCCGCCATGAGCGTGGCGCAATAGACGGCGGAGAAGAGGAGGAAGAAGTACCCCTTTCTGTCGTTCGTGAAAGGGAACGCCAGGGCGAGGAAACCGGAACAGATAAGGGCGTACCTCAAAAAACACGGCCGCGATCCGGGCTGGTAGAGGAGCACGGTGCCGAACCTGCTGAAGTTCTCCCAGAGCATGATGTTGAGCCACGGTCGCAGAACCCCTTTTGAATGGCCGTAGGCGAAGAGACAGAGGAGGAAAAGGGCGAAGCAGAGGATGATATACGTGAATTGCCTGAGTGCCCATTTCCATTCGTGCCACAAGAGGGCGTAGCACAGGAGGCCGGCCGCGCAGAAATAGTAACCCGCCCACCCGGAGAAGCACCCCATCAATGCGAAGAATACAAACCATCCGCGGGATTGTTCGAACATACAACAGAAGGCGAGCATGATACAGAGAACCATGAAGTGAGTCATGAAGTGGAGAGATACGCCGGCGGTCAAGACGACGGTCAGACTCAGCGCGCCCACGACCATGGGAATGCGCGCGCCCCATGCGCCATGGGCAAGGTAGACGCTTACGAAGAGGAGCGCCGCCAGCACCGCGTAGGCGACCTTGTTGATCGCCGCCATGTCCCTCCCCATTAAAATATAGCCGAACGACCCGAAGATATAGCTCAGCGGTGGGTTCGTCACGGCATAGCCCTCCATCTCGGGAGTGCCGGGGCTGTGGTAGATATAGGGGCGCTCAACCAGGTTTGACGCGAAATCGTCCGCCTCCATTATGTCGTACATCAAGACGCACGTGACGAAGCGGTACCTCCTGTCGAACTCCCGCAAGAACTGGTCATGCGTGAGGCCCGTGAAGTCGAGGACGGTGCACGCGGCGGGCGAGCCCGAGGCGTCCGTGAAGCGGAGCACGATCTCCCGTTCTCCCGGCGGGAGCGTGAGCTCCAGCGCCGCGACCGCCTGGTTCTGGAATCGAACCGCCCGGCCCTGGTCGAGGAACGGCTCGGGGACGGCATAGTTCTTTTCGGCCTGCCCCGCCGCGACAGTGAATTCCCCGGGGACTGCGGAGCGAACGAGGTACCCGACCGTCGCCGTCATCTCCTCCGGCCTTGTATTGGTGATCAAGGCCCGCCCCTCGCCCCGGGGGAGCTCCACGAAGCGCCCGTCCATGGATGCGCCGCCGCCTTCATAACGGAGCGAAAGCGGCAGGGGTTTGCCGGGGAAACGGATGCGCGCTGCCTGCTCGATCAGCCAGTGGTCCTGGGGGCCGAGGGAGGTGTAGCCGCTGAGGAAGGCGAAGAGCAGGATGAATAAAATTACGGCAGCGGCGCAAAAGAGAAGCGAAAACGGCAGGTCGTTCATTACACGGGGGTGCCTCCGGGAATGGAGGAGCCAGAGCAGCGAGGCGCCCGCCGCAAACGCCATGACGGAGAGAAGGATCGGTCGGTCCACCGCGGTGCCGCCAAGCTTGATCAGCGAGGTGGCGGCAACGAGGTACGCGACGTTCGCCGCGAAGCCGCAGGCGAGCAGCTCGGACAGGGGCATCGCGTTTCGCCTTGAAAAGGAAAGCACGAGCGCGGTCCCGGGGACGAAGAAGATCAAGGCGAGCGCCGCACAGTCGTGGAGCGCGTTTCCCGCGCGGAGGAGCAGGTGCGGCATCCATGGCCCGCCCGAAACGGGGGAGAGAAGCGGCCACCCCGCGCAGAAGGCGAGTGCCAGCAGATCGCCCGCGATCACGGCGCGGGCGCGTCTCCGTTCCGATCCATGCGCTGCGCCCATCAGAGGCATTCTACCACAGCGCGGCCGTCCGCTCCACGCCGCCGTCCCCGCGGGCCGCGGCCGGCCGACGGCAACGCAGGGGATCATGCAACAAAAAGTGTGGGCTTTCCGCCGAAGGGCTTAGTCAAATAGCCGGGCACAAGCTCTCCGGATTTATACACGACATACGTAAACAGCGCCAAATTGAGGTTTGCTCGTCCCTGGA